>NZ_KV788773.1:0-23638 GCF_001807385.1 Brachybacterium sp. HMSC06H03
CGCCGCGGTCCCCCGCGGCGGTCCTGCGGCGGCTCCTCCTCCCAGGAGGCGCGGCGCTCCTCGTTCGTGCGTCGCGCCTCGGCCTTGCGCTCGTCGGCGCCGCGGGAGCGGGAGAGGTCGAGCTTGCGGGGCGCGCCCTTGTACTTCACGCGGGCGGGGTCCTCGACGGGCTCCCCGGCCGGGGTGCGGCCGCCGAGCTCCTCGAGCACGGGGTGCTCGGCGTCCTCGACGTCCTCCACCCAGCGCGGCTCGACCTCGGCCTCGCCCAGGATCCGACGAGCCTGACGGGTCTGGTGGGGCAGGGCGAGGGTGACCACGCTGCCGGCGGCGCCGGCGCGTGCGGTGCGGCCGGATCGGTGGACGTACTCCTTGACGTCGTCGGAGGGGTCCACGTGCACCACCATCGTCACGTCGTCGATGTGCAGGCCGCGAGCGGCGACGTCGGTCGCGACCAGCACGGGGAAGGCGCCCTGGCGGAACCCGGCCAGCACGTTCGTGCGCAGCCCCTGCTGCTTGTTGCCGTGCAGGGCCGCGGCACCGATCCCCACCTCGACGAGCTCCTGGGCGACGCGCTCGGCGCCGAGCTGGGTGCGGGTGAACATCAGGGTGCGTCCCTCGCGGGCGCCGAGCTGGGCGGTCACGGCGCGCTTCGCGGCCGGGGCGATCGCCAGGACGGTGTGGTCCATGGTCTTCACCGCCGCGGTGACCGGGGTGGTCTCGTGGCTGATGGGGTCGACGAGGAAGGCGTCGACGATGTCCTCGACCTGCCCGTCGAGCGTCGCGGAGAAGAGCATCTTCTGGGTGCCCATCGGGACGGCGGCGAGGATGTCGCGCACATCGGGCAGGAACCCGAGGTCGGACATGTGGTCGGCCTCGTCGATCACGGTCGACTCCACCAGGTCCAGCTGCAGCGCGCCCCGCTCGGCGAGGTCGATCAGGCGCCCCGGGGTCGCCACCACGATGCCGACCCCGCGGGCCACGGCGTCGGCCTGCTTCTCGATGTTCATGCCGCCGGAGACCAGCTGGGCGGAGATCCCGACCGCGCGGGCGAAGGGGTGGATCGTGTCGACGACCTGCACCGCGAGCTCGCGGGTCGGCACGAGCACCACGCCGAGCGGCCGACGGCGATGCACCTTGCGGCCGCGGAAGCGGGAGGTCATCGCGAGGGTGAAGGCGAGGGTCTTGCCGGAGCCGGTCTCCGCGCGGGCGAGCACGTCGCGGCCCGCGAGGGCGTCGGGCAGGATCGCGGACTGGATCTCGAAGGCGCGCTCGAGCCCCTGCGAGGCGAGGACGCCGAGCAGCTCGTCGGGCAGCGCCATGTCCTCGAACCGCTCCGAGAGATGGGCGGAGCGGCGGCGAGCCTTGGGCATGGTGATCCTCCTGACGACGACGTGCACTCCCATCATCCAGCATCTCGCACTCATGGGATACTGGGAGCGATGTTGCGCACTCTCATGACCTCGAAGATCCACCGGGCCACGGTCACGCAGGCGGACCTGCACTACGTGGGCTCGGTGACGATCGACCCCGTCCTCACCGAGGCCGCGGGTCTCGTCGAGCACGAGCAGGTCACGATCGTGGACATCGCCAACGGCCACCGCCTGACCACCTACGTGATCGCGGGCGAGCGCGGCAGCGGAGTGATCGGCATCAACGGCGCCGCGGCGCATCTGGTCTCCCCCGGCGACCTCGTGATCATCATGGCCTACGGACAGCTGGACGCGGCCGAGGTCGCCTCCCATCAGCCGCGCGTGGTCCACGTCGACGAGGACAACCGCATCGTCGCGATCGGCGAGGACGGCGCGCAGCCCGTCCCCGGCATGCCCGATCAGATCGACGGCCGCACCTCGCACGGCCTCCGCTGACCCTTCGTCTCCGCGGCGTCCGTCCGCACGGCCCCGGAGTCGGGCACGGGTTCACGCCCTCCCCGTCGACCGGCGTCCGACCCGCGAACGCAGGAAGACCCTTTCCGCCCCTCACTATAGGATCGGTGCGGTGATCTCCTCCGCACCCCTTCCTCCCCGGTGAGCGGCGTCCTCGCGGGCTTCTTCATCGTCTGGTCCATGATCGGCGTGGGCTGGGTGGTGGGACGCACCGGCGTGCTCGGCGCCCACGGCCGCTACGTCCTGAACCGCACCACCTTCTTCGTCGCCTCCCCCGCGCTGGTCCTGGTGGGGCTGCTCGGCTCCGACGTCCGCTCCGTGTTCTCCCTGCCGATGCTGGTGGCCGGGCTGTCCGGGCTCGGCACCGGCGCGCTGCTCATCGCCGGGGTGGCCCTGTTCACGAAGCGGCGCGGCGCGGATCTGGTGGTCACCGCGATCAGCGGCTCCGTCGTCAACGGCGCGAACATGGGCTTCCCGATCGCCGCCTACGTGCTCGGGGACATCTCCCACGCCCTGCCGGTGATCCTCTTCCAGCAGGCGGTCTACACGCCTCTCTACCTCTTCGTCCTGCACCGGGTCACGGAGAAGGACGCCCAGGGCGCGGCCGGGGTGCTGCGCAGCATCGTCGCGAACCCCGTCATCATCGCCTCGGCCATCGGGCTGGTGCTCGTGCTGATCGGGGTGAAGGTCCCGGGCGTGGTGCTCGAGCCGGTCCAGTCCCTGGCCGACATGGCGATCCCGGCGATGCTGCTGGCCTACGGGCTGTCCCTGCACGGCTCGCGCCCGCTCGCGAAGGACGACGGATATCGCGGGCTGATCGCCGTCGCCTCCGGTGCGAAGCTCCTCGCCATGCCTCTGATCGCGCTCGGGATCGGACTGCTGCTGGGGATGCGGGGCGCCCATCTGTACGAGGTCGTCGTCATGGCGGCGCTGCCCACCGCGCAGAACGTGTACGTCGCCGCCGCCCGCTACCGCGCCTCGGAGAATCTCGCCCGCGACACGGTGCTCATCACCACGATCGGCACCGTGCTCGTGCTGCTGCTCATCTCCGCGGTGCTCGAGGTCTGAGAGCGCCGGGGTCAGGAGAGCGGCGCGCTAGGATGGCCCGGTGACGGAACGGCTGCTGCTTATGCAGCCGCGTCGGACAAGGCCCGCGACCGTGTCGCGCTCCTGAGCGAGCGCCCGGCCACGACGAGGCACCGACGCGGCTCCCCTCGCCTGCGCGAGGGTTTTTTCATGTCACGAGACCATCACCCCACTTCCTGACCCACTGCCTGGCGGCCACGGCCGCACTGATCCTTCGGAGGACGATCCACCCATGAGCGAGGCACCCCACCGGTACACGGCCGCGATGGCGGACGAGATCGAGCTGCGCTGGCAGCAGCGCTGGGACGAGGAGGGCACCTTCCACGCCGACAACCCCGTCGGCGAGCTGCGCGGCACCGCCCCCTCGCTCGAGGAGGCCACCGCTGCCGCCACCTCCTCGTCCGAGAAGATGTACATCATGGACATGTTCCCCTACCCCTCGGGGTCGGGGCTGCACGTCGGCCACCCGCTGGGCTACATCGCGACCGACGTGGTCGCGCGCCACCAGCGCATGCTCGGCAAGAACGTGCTGTACACGATGGGCTACGACGCCTTCGGCCTGCCCGCCGAGCAGTACGCCGTCCAGACCGGCACCCATCCGCGCACCACCACCGAGGCGAACGTCGCGAACATGCGCCGCCAGCTGCACCGGCTGGGCCTCTCCCACGACGCGCGCCGCTCGCTCGCGACCACGGACCCCGAGTTCGTGAAGTGGACGCAGTGGATCTTCCTGCGCATCTTCGACTCCTGGTACGACCCGGACGCACCGAACGCCGACGGCGTGACCGGGCGCGCCCGGCCGATCGCCGAGCTGCGCGAGGAGCTGCGCGCCGGCACGATCGACCCCTTCGCCCTCGCGGGCCGCCAGGGCCTGGAGATCCCCGCCTCCTGGCAGGGCCGCAGCGCCGCCGAGGTCCCCGGCGCCACCGACGCGGAGATCGCGCAGCTCGCCGACGGCTTCCGCCTGGCCTACATCTCCGAGACGCCCGTGAACTGGTGCCCCGGCCTCGGCACGGTGCTGGCCAACGAGGAGGTCACTGCCGAGGGCCGCTCCGAGCGCGGCAACTTCCCCGTCTTCACCCGGCGCCTGCGCCAGTGGAACATGCGCATCACCGCCTACGGCGACCGCCTGATCGACGACCTGGACCGGGTGGACTGGCCCGAGTCGATCCGCTCCATGCAGCGCAACTGGATCGGCCGCAGCCACGGCGCCCAGATCAGCTTCCCCGTCGCCGGTCTCGCGGACCACGAGGACGCCGGCTTCGACGTGTTCACCACGCGCGCCGACACCCTGTTCGGCGCGACCTTCTGCGTCCTCTCCCCCGAGCACTCCCTGCTGACGGACGTCTCCGCCCTGCCGGAGGCGTGGCCCGAGGGCACGCACGAGGCCTGGACCGGCGGCGCCGCGAGCCCCCGCGAGGCCGTCGCCGCCTACCAGGCGCGCACCGCCTCGCTGGACGAGGACGAGCGCACCGAGGAGGGCCGCGAGAAGACCGGCGTGTTCACCGGCCTGTACGCGACCAACCCCATGGACGGCCGCGAGCTGCCCGTGTTCACCGCCGACTACGTGCTGATGGGATACGGCACCGGCGCGATCATGGCCGTGCCCGCCGAGGACGAGCGCGACTTCGCGTTCGCGGACCGCTTCGAGCTGCCCGTGATCCGCACTGTCCGCCCGCCGGAGGACTTCGAGGGCGGGGCCTGGACCGGCGAGGGCGAGAAGATCAACTCCGCCTCCGCGGAGCTGGATCTGAACGGCCTGGACAAGGACGAGGCGAAGGCGCGCGCCACCGCCTACGCCGAGGAGAAGGGCTTCGGCCGGGCCCGCACCACCTACCGCCTCCGGGACTGGCTGTTCTCCCGGCAGCGCTACTGGGGCGAGCCCTTCCCGATCGTCTACGACCCCGCGGATCCCGAGACCCCGATCGCGCTGCCGGAGTCGATGCTGCCGGTGGACCTGCCGGAGGTCGCGGACTTCTCCCCGAAGACCTTCGACCCGATGGACGCCGATACCGAGCCTCAGACCCCGCTCTCGCGCGCCGAGGACTGGGTCGAGGTGGAGCTGGACCTCGGCGAGGGGCCGAAGACCTACCTGCGCGAGACCAACACGATGCCGCAGTGGGCGGGCTCGTCCTGGTACCACCTGCGCTACATCGACCCCACCGAGGACGAGGTCCTGGTGCGGCCCGAGAACGAGAAGTACTGGCTGGGCGCCCGTGAGGAGGGCGGCGTCGGCGGCGTGGACCTCTATGTCGGCGGCGTGGAGCACGCGGTGCTGCACCTGCTGTACGCGCGGTTCTGGCACAAGGTGCTCTTCGACCGCGGCGACGTGACCAGCCAGGAGCCCTTCCACCGCCTGTTCAACCAGGGCTACATCCAGGCCTACGCCTACACGGACTCCCGCGGCGTGCACGTGCCGGCCGAGGAGGTCGTCGCGGAGGCCGACGGCACCTTCACCTACCAGGGCGAGCCGGTCACCCAGGAGTACGGGAAGATGGGCAAGTCGCTGAAGAACGCGGTCGCGCCCGACGACATGTACGACGAGTACGGCGCGGACACCCTGCGCGTGTACGAGATGTCGATGGGGCCGCTGGACCTCTCCCGCCCCTGGGAGACCCGCGCCGTGGTCGGCTCGCAGCGCTTCCTGCAGCGCCTGTGGCGCCTCGTGGTCGACGAGGAGACCGGGAGGCTGACCGTCTCCGACGAGCCGGCCGACCTGCCCACGAGGCAGGCCGTGCACCGGACGATCGACGGCGTGGGCCGCGACATGGACCGGATGCAGTTCAACACCGCCATCGCGAAGCTCATCGAGCTGGTCAACCACCTCACCAAGCAGCTCACCTCCACCGGCTCCGTGCCGCGCGAGGCCGTGGAGCCGCTGGTGCTGATGGTCGCGCCGCTCGCCCCGCACCTGGCCGAGGAGCTGTGGGTGCGCCTGGGCCGCTCCGGCGGGATCTCCCGCGTGGCGTACCCGGTCGCGGACCCTGAGCTGCTGAAGGCCGATCAGGTCACCTGCGTGGTCCAGGTCAAGGGCAAGGTCCGTCACCGGATCGAGGTCGACCCCGAGATCTCCGCCGAGGACCTCGAGGCCGCCGTCATGGCCGAGGACCGGGTCCAGGAGCTGCTCGAGGGGCAGACGGTGCGCAAGGTGATCGTCCGCGCCCCGAAGATCGTGAACATCGTGGTGTGAGATTCAGGCAATCTCTGCCATGACCTGCACATCTCTCGTGCCTGGTCGTGACACTAACAGGTGCATGCAATAGAAACAAGCGGTACGCTTAGGCACGCTGTGCATGCACGTTAGTTGCACGACCAGGACGGGGGACTCATGGCCGGAAAGACAAGACGCACACGCCGCAGCTTCGGCGCGCTCCGCAAGCTCCCCTCCGGTCGCTACCAGGCGAGCTACCTCGACCCCCACGGCAACCGCGTCAACGCACCCGAGACGTTCACCGCGAAGACCGACGCCGACGCCTGGCTCTCCGTCCAGCGCGCCGCCCTCGAAACCGGCACATGGAAGCCCCGAGACAACAGCCTGTTGTTCGGAGAGTTCGCCGAGTCCTGGCTGACGACGCACCAGATCCGCGACCGCTCCCGCTACACGTACCGCAACACCTATGAGCACTCCGTCGCGCCGACGTTCCGTGCCACCCCGATTGGTCGGATCACATCAGCGATGGTCCGCCGCTGGTACGCCGGCCTCCCCCAGGACCGGCCCGCCGCCCGCGCCAACGCGTACCGAGTCCTCGCCCAGATCCTCCGCGCCGCCGTCGAAGAGGGAGTGATCCCCGAGTCCCCCGCGAGGATCCGCGGCGCGTCCACCTACTCCGTGAAGCGTGAAGGCCGCGCCCTCACCGTTGAGGAGCTACTGACGTTCGCCGAGCACGTCCCTGCCGACCGCCGGCTGTTGATCCTGCTGGGCGGATTCTGCGCCCTCAGACCTGGCGAAGCACTCGCCCTGCGCCGCCGCAGCGTCGACTTGAAAGAGCACGTACTGCACGTCCGCGAGACAGCGAGCAACGGCGGCAAGACCGTGAAGGCAGTCGGCCCCGTGAAGACCGCCCGATCCGTCCGCACGGTGCATTACCCCGAGACGCTCGACGACATGATCCGCACACAGCTCTCCGACCACGCAGCACCAGGCGCGGCAGGACACCTGTTCCCCTCCCCCATCGCGAAGGATCAACCGCTCTCCTACAGCTCATTCGCGGCCACGTTCCGCCGCGCCGCAAGAGCCGCCGGCCTCGAGGATCTGCGCCCGCACGACCTCCGACACTCCGGCCTCACCCTCGCCGCCGCGACCGGTGCGACCACGCGAGAGCTCATGGACCGCGCCGGCCACACCTCCCCCGCGACCGCGATGGGCTACCAGCACGCCGTGCGCGACCGAGACCGGCGAATCGCCGACGCCCTCGGAGCCGCAATCACCGCCGCGAACACCCGCGAGAACGGAGACGACGATGACAAGTGAGACCGTGCGGATCTATTGCGAGGATCCGAGCCCGTTCCACGAGAAGCACGGACGGACCTGGCACGCAACGTTCACCCGCGACGACCTCGGCAACTGGGAGTACGTGCCAGTACAACGGAGCCGCCGCGCACCGGTCCGCACTGCCGATCCGGGCATGGGGAACGCTCGCAGCCCGCAGCACAGCTATCACTACGACGGGCGGGTGATCGATCGCATCGGCGACCAGATGCACGATCTCCACCCCCTCGGCGTCCCGGAGGAATCCTCCGCTCCGGCGGCAGTCCGCAGCGCGTCCATCACGTACAACTGGCCGTGTCGGTGCGGCGCCTCGCTCTCCGTCTCATCGGCACGTCTTCGCCCCGCTCTCGAGGCGTTCATCGAGCACGGGACCAGAGAGGTCAGCCTCGCCCTGCTGCGCCGTGCCGTGACCGCGACACGATGAACACGACAGGTTCCACACTGTTCCCGGTCGGTTCGTAACCCTGTTAGAATCTGTCTCGAGTCGCAGATCGATGCGATAGCAGAGCCTCTCGGCCTGTTCCCACACCCCGCTCACACGGGGCGATGGAACACGCCCGGAGGCTCTTTCCATGTCCCTCGCGACAACCCCACGGACCAGGTACGTCACCATCGGCGACGCCGCCGAGTACCTCTCCGTCACGGACCGCACCGTCCGCAACTACATCTCCCGCGGTGACCTCACCGGCTACCGCATCGGCACCCGAGCGATCCGCGTTGATCTGCGCGAGCTCGAGGCTCTGCTGACCCCGATCCCCACCGCTGCTGTAGGGGGTCGCCGATGAGCCCCACAAAGGAAAATCGCCCCGGCGGAGGAACCGGAGCGACTTCCCACAGCACCCATCTCAGGGCCAACATGAACGGCTCCGAGTCTACCGGACCGGCCCCGATCCCGCACCTGACGGCAGCGCAGATCGCCGAATCCCGGCCCCTGTACCTGCTCATCGTGAAGACCCCCTCAGACCGGCTCATGCGGCGCACGTTCCTCTCCCTCCCCGCTGCTGAGAAAGCGGTCCGCAGGGCACAGGAGCGGGGATCCGCGGCGACCCTCGAGCTGCACCGCGTCGTGCCGTACACCGTCGGCCGCGAGCTCCACGGTCCCGAGGACGGGGGCGCACGATGAGCGCACCCACCATCGCCGAGCTGAACCTGCCGTGCCGCCTCGACCCCGCCGGCCTCGACTGGGAAGAGCGGTGCGTCGTCGTCGGGATCCTCTCGACCCCGCCCTCGACCGCTCGGGAGACCATCGCCGCGCTGCGCCCCAGCGACTTCACCTCCGCCGCGCTCGAGACCATCGTCCGCGCCACAGACCGGAACCTCCGCGCCGGACGCCCGCACACCCGCGCCTCGATCACTCAGTCCGCGGTCGATCACGGCCTGATCCGTGACGAGCACCGGGTGGAGTTCGAGCGGCTGCTGCACGACATCGGAGACGACGTGATCGGGGGAGACCTCGGCGTCACGTACATGTTCCTCATCATCCTGCGCGCCGCCCTGCGGTCCCTCGAGCAGATCGGGCAGCGGGCAGCACAAGCCGCCGCCGCGCACGCCCCGAGCGAGGACCGGATCGACTCACCTGGACGAGCCATCGCCGAAGCGGAGAACCTCGTGCCCGTCCTCGACGGGATCGCCGACCAGCTGCACGCGACCGCGAAGCGCCTCCGAGACGAGGTGGTGCCGCTGTGACTCCCACCTACACCCAGGACACTCCGGCATGGTGCGACCCCTGCTCCGCGCCGCGGGCACAGTGCGGTCACCCTGACCCGTCCAGCCCCGGTGAGCGGCATCGGGGACAGGCACGGATCGCGTACCGGCTCGCCGCCGAGTACAGCGGTCGTCTGATGTACGTGCGCGGCCTCGGCTGGCACGTCTGGGACGGTGCCCGATGGGCGGTTGACGAGAAGGACCAGGCGACCACAGCAGTCCTTGAGGTGCTGCGCCGAGCCCTCGCCGACTCCCTGACCGACCACGACCTGCGGACCGACGTTCGCCGGTGCGAGTCCGCGAACGGGATCGCGGGAGTGCTGTCCATCGCCTCGGCACTGCCCGCGCTGCGTGCCGGCACGGACGAACTGGACGCCGACCCGTACCTGCTGAACGTCGCCAACGGAACGCTAGACCTCCGTACCCGGCAGCTGCGCCCGCACGACCCCGCCGACAGGAACACGCGGGTGTGCACCGGTGCCTATGCTCCCGAGGCCGACGCCCGTACCTGGTCTGACTTCCTCGCCGCGATCCTCCCCGATCCTGCCGAGCGGGCCTATCTACAGCGCGTGATCGGGCAGGCGGTGTTCGGGGCGGTGCGTGAGCACCTGTTCCCCGTGCTCACCGGAACGGGTGCCAACGGGAAGGGCACCGCCTACGGGGCGATAGCGCACGCGATGGGCGACTACGCGACGATCATCGACCCGTCCCTGCTGATGGCTCATGAGCGCGGCAGCGGCGGTCCCGAGATGATGCAGCTGTTCGGGGCCCGCCTGGTGATCGGTTCCGAGACCGAGGACGGGAAGCAACTGGACGCGGCCCTGATGAAGCGCCTCACCGGCGGCGACCAGATCACCGCCCGTCACCTCTACCAGGCCCCCGTGACGTGGACTCCCTCGCACCAGCTGGTCTACGTCACCAACCACCTGCCGAAGGTGAAGGGCAACGACCCCGCGGTGTGGCGACGCGTGCGCGTCATCCCGTTCGACGTGGTGATCCCCGAGGGCCAGCGCGACTCCCGCCTGCCTGAGCAGCTGACCCTCGCCGCCGACGCCGTGCTGACGTGGGCAGTGCAGGGATGGTTCGACTACGAGGACCAGGGCGGTATGGGGGAGCCCGCCGCGGTCCAGCGCGCCACGGACGGCTACCAGACGGACTCCGACCCGGTGAAGCGGTTCACCCAGGACCACTGCCTCACCGGCCCCGGCTACTCCGCGCTCTCCCGAGACCTGTTCGCGGCATGGACCCGATGGGCCGAAGCGGACGGCACCCCGCGGGGGTCTGAAAAAGCGTTCGCGGCGGACCTTGACCGCCTCGGATTCGAGGGCCGAAAGACCAAGCTCGGGAAGCTCCGGGACGGCATCGGACTGCCTGCCGAAGCTCCCCAATGGGGTGGGGGTGACGGGTAGTGACGGGTCTCCGACAACTTTCTACGCGAGCAGAGCTAGGAAAAGTTAGCAAACACCCATCACCACCCGTCACCCCAGAACGAAATCCCAGGTCACAGCGATTCAGCACCACAGGAAGGGAGTCCACAAAGTGAGACTGAACAACGCCCCCGCCGTCACCCCCACCTCGATCCACGAGAACGAACACGCGGGCCTCTCCTGCACCGTCCACTGCCCCCACTGCGGACGCGAGCACATCCACGGATGGGCAGCCCCCGGCAAGCACGAGCAGCCCGTCCTCGGCTACCGCGCCGCGCACTGCCACAGCAGCAAGGGCTACCGGCTCGGGGTGACTCGATGAGCGCCCCGGACCGCCCCCGTCTCCGCCCTTACGCATGGAACCGCGGGCAGCGCGACGAACAGCACGGAGCGCAGATACTAGTCGGCGCACACAGGGTGTTCATCCCCCGCGCGCACCTCCGCCGGATCGCCGACGATCTCCACGACCTCGCCGACCAGCTCGACGGGGCCGACCGGTGAGCCCCGCCCCCGCCGCTCTCGGAGTCCCCGACCACGCTCGTAATGCGTGGCAGCAGCTCCACTCGCAGATCCTCACCACCGGCCCCACTCCCTGCACGGGAGCGGACCGCGACGACTGGACCGGCACCCCCGCCCAGCAGGGCCGCGCCGCCCGCGCCTGCTTCGACTGCCGAGCCCTCAAGCAGTGCGCGCTCTACGCCGTCACCGCCCCCGAGCCGGAAGGCGTCTGGGGCGGCATGACCCCCGCCGAACGACAGCGATGGGCAGGAGCCGCATGACCGCGACCACGACAGCACGAGCACCCCCGAAACAGCCCGCCCCCACCCCGTCACTCCCACGAAAGGAAGACAGACAGATGCCCTACGACTACAGCACCGACACCGCCCCAGGCCGCGCAACCGCCCGCGAGTCCTGGTGGGCTCGCGAAGCCGGCGGCAAGAAAGAGCGGGGGATCCGCGTACAGCGCGGCCCGCACTTCATCTGGCTCCCCCTCGAGGAAGCCCTCGCCCTCGCGAATGACATCGCCGACCAGATACAGGACGCCAACAAGTGACCAGCAACAACGACTTCCAAGACATGATCGACGCCCTCGAGCAGCGAGTCGCAGGCGATCACTCGACCCGTGCCGAGAAGGTCGACGCCTTCGCCGAAGCAATCGACGCCGCATACCCGGCCTCCTTCAACCCCCTAGACGACGCGCCCAGCGCTCCGTTCAACCCCCTAGACCAGGAGAACTGACCATGAGCATCTTCGCCACCCCCGTCAACGCGGCACAGCCCTTCAACCGCAACACCCCCCCGCGAGATCGTGACCCGATTCCGGAACGCCCTCGCCCTCCTCCCGAAGGCCACCCGTAACCGAGACCTCTCTCGAGAGACGCTCGACGCCCTCGCCATCGCTGAGGCCGTTCAGGCACACACCGCCCCGCCCAACATCCGCAGCGAGGCCGAACAGATCGCAGCACGACTCACCGCGGACAACTACACCGACCTGCTCGACGAGTACGCGAAGACCATGGCCCGCAGGGAAGCACACGTCGCCCTGCTCCAGCAGGGTCAGCTCATGCGAGCACTCGATGCCCGACTCCTCGCATCCCTCACCCAGGAGCGGCAGAACATCGCGAAGCGACTCACCCCCACCTTCACCCAGGCCGCGAACACCCTCACCCAGGTAGCCCACGACCTCCCTCACGGACCGGGCGCCCTCGACCCCACCAAGGTCCTCGAGGCCAACGCCGGCACCGCCTACCAGCAGGCACGCGACTCACTCAACACCCTCTACACCATCGCCCTCATCCACCACTCCCAGCGCGACCACGGCCAGAACTTCCCCGCCGTCCTCGTCCCGCTGATCCCGATGCTCGACGTTCCCGAAGCTACAGTGCAGCTCCGAGACGCAGAAGGACAGCGATACCTCAACAGCGACGACGAGCTGCAGCGGATCGCGCCCCTGGTCCATCTCGGAGCCGCCGCCCAGGGGTCTCTCGCCGTCACCCTCCTCGACGTGGCACGCGGCGACTTCCCAGGCATCAGCTTCAAACTCGCCACCGACGCAGCAGAAGTCAGGAAGCGCGCTGCATCGCACTCGCGAGCACACACCGCGAAGCGTGATCCCAGCAGCATCGGCGGAAAGCCGATGCCGACACGCGAACAGCTCACCGCTGCGAACGTCTGACCAACAACAAAGAACAGACACGACGAGCATGCGAAGCACGACGAGCATGCGAAGCATGACGAGCATGCGAAGCATGACGAGCGGCCCGATCCACCAACAGGACGGGCCGCTCAACGTTTCCGCAGGTCAGGCGGGTGGGGGTGACCCCGAACCCACCTCAACGGGCGACCGCCGGGGAGGTCCGGCAGAGTTCACAGACCTGAAAACGTTCCGGTTCGGCGGGGCCGAATCAGGTCAGAACAGCAATCTTGGGGAACCGTACAGAAGTCAATCCCCCTCCCCGCCGGTCCGACGGTCGCAACGCTTCGGAGGTCTCATCCTGGGGGCGCCTCAGGCTGTGAAGCATGGCTGATGTGGTGGTCCGTGCTGCTGTGCGCAGCGTTGTTGATGCTGCTGTCGCGCTCGTATCCCGGCACGGGCGGCGCTACGGCTTGCGCTGCATGACCAGTCCCACGTAGCTGTGATCGAGGATCCACGCCTTGACGCTGGGGTCGATGAAGCCTGCAAGCTTGAGCAGTTGTGCGTGATGATCTTCTGGTCGCTTGTTGTAGAGCTTCTGGTGGTGCGCTACCCGATTTCTGAATGTGCGAAGCTTGCCGACCGGTCCAGCCACCGCCGCCTGGTCGCGGTTCGGCGCAAACGGGAACGCCGAGGCCAAGTCCGGCCATAGAGCCTTGTGGGAATTCGAGACGAGCTGAGCCCAAAGGCCGAAGCTGGTCTCGGAGATGATTTGGTCGCGGGTAACCTCGCGCCGGCTCCTCTCTACGCGCTCTCTTGCCTCGCTGATCGATCGGTATGGCTGAGAGTGGGCCCCGTCTTCGCTGCGCCCCAGCCTGCCGTCGTCATCGTCGAGCCATTCATGGCCCCAGCCTTTCCGCTCCCATGTGGCAACCATGCGGGCGTCGAGCGCGTTCCTCATCGCGACTTCGACATGGCCGAGGTCTTTCAAGAATGCCGCTCCGAGAACTTGGTTCCACTCGTAGAGTGCCAGAGCCTTCGAAGTATCGTCGCCACATTCCGACAGGTACGGTGCGAGCCGTGCGTCTGTTAGGTGATCCGCGAAGGGTCGTGACGTGGCCGTCGTCCGTGGTCCAGGTCTCGGGGCCGGACTTTGAGCTGGCGTGGTCATGTGGCTACACTAGAGCCAACGCCCGGGAACCGTCCCTGTAACGCGAAAGCGTCGATCACACGGCCCGGGCTTTGACTTTGCCCGAGAACCGAAGACGCCTCGCCGAGCAGGGCATGTGCACCAGGGCCGTCGCGCCGGTCGTCGGAGCGAACCAGGCAACCGTCGTCCGTGCCCTCGGGACACGTGATGCAGATGCATCACCTGCCGCCCCCGCCGAGCCCACCTTCGACCCGACGCCGATCTGGGGCCCCGAGGGTTGCCCCGTAGGATCCGGCCATGGACCCGAGCGGCATCAACTACGTCTCCCGTCTCCGCCTCGTGCTCGGCGACCGGTCACAGTCGGAGCTCGCACAGGCAGCTGGCATCGCCCAGTCGACAGTCTCCCGCTGGGGTAAGGGCGAGTGGGTCCCGAGCATCGACGCGTTGCGGAGCCTGGCGCAGCACTACGGCGTTCCACTGTTGGGGCTGATGGTCGCCGTCGGCCTCTTGTCCTTCGAGGAGGCAGGGTCGCCGCCGTCCCCGGTGCTGCCTGAGGACTTCACGGATGAGCAGCTGATCGCGGAGCTGCGTCGCCGTCTCGGAGCGCTGTAGAGCTGTTCCCCCGGCTGCGCCGACCACTGCCATCGGAGCCTACGGCCCCCAGAAGCTTGCCCCTTCCCCATGGTTTGCCCGCCGCCCTGGACCCCCGATCCGACTGCACGGACGACTACTAGGCCCCCCGCGGGAGCGGAGCGCCTGAGCCGTTCATCGTGCCCATGCTCGGTGAGCTACGCCGCGCCCGGTCTGCGCGGTTCGTGAGGGTCCTACTCGACCGGTCGTCATCTGTTCTGCCCCTGTGCACGGGGCCGCGTGGAGACGTAGAGAGAGCACGCGGGGACGGCCTGAGCCGCCCTAGACCGTCCGCGATGGAGTAGGCAGGCGTACCCCGTCGCGGGCGGCGTAGGGCTCTCAGGCGATGGTGTGGAGTGCCTGCGGTCCGGTGGTAGCGGCGACGGGCTCGAGGGCAGCGGCGTGCGCTGAGAGCACAGACCGCCCCTCCGGCACGGCGACGCTGATCCTCGCCGACCAGTACCCGACCGGAGTCCGCTTCGATGCCCGGTAGTAGCACCATGCGTCGCGACGGTGAAGGTCCCGTTCTGCGCAGTCCAGCCCGGTCCGTGCGAGAACGAGCACGCCGCTGTCCGGGCAGTCCCATCGCGGGGTAAGAGTGATCGTGCCGTCCCGGTAAGCGCGCACAGTGCCGACGGCGGCGAGCAGCCTGCCCGTCCCGGGATCGCGCTGCACGGTCATGGGGCGCGTGGATCGCGCCTGCACGCGGATCCCGAGCACTTCGAGATCCGGTAGATCCTCGAGGGTCACGGCGTTGTTCACCGCGTACCACGTGAGCCCGTTCATCGGGCCGCCTGCTCGAGCAGTACCGCGGCGGGGAGCCCGGTCGCCTGCGCGGTCCGGTACAGGTCCGTGACCGTTTCGACGCCCTCGAGGTCGATCTGCGCGGCCTGCACGGCGTACGCGGCCCGTGCAGCGCTCGTAAGAGCCTCCCCGAGTCGTGCCGCCTCCGCGGCGGTCAGCGCGATCCCGAGAGTGATCCTGCCGTTGATGGTGACGGTCGTCTCGACGTGCTGGTCGATCACGTCAACGTCGACGTGCCCGCCGTCCAGAGCGACCCGCTGCGCGGGGGAGTCCATCGGGCGGACACCCTCGCCATCTGCGGGAGAGTCCGGCCACGGCATCGCAGCCTCGGGGGTGGAGTCGGTATCGTGTCGCATGGTGGTGCCTCTCGTCAGGTACTGCCCACGCCCGCCGGTGTTCGCGCACCGGGCGGGCACTTTCATGGGTACTACTGCACGAGAGACGCACGACCAAGCATTTCAGCTGGTCAGAGGCGCATCGCTGAGATCGTGAACATCGTGGTCTGAGACCGGGCGACCGACGGCCCCGTCGCTCCCGGGAGCGGCGGGGCCCTCGCATGTCCGGCCGTGGTCGTGTCGGGCTCGGGCTCGGACTCGGATTCGGGCCGAGGGCCTGCGACCGTTCCTCCACATCCGGCCATCGTCCACATCGAGGCCCGGCCCCGGGCGGCACGGACCGAGCGATCCCTAGCCTCGCGCCATGGACACCTTCTGCGGATGCGACACCGAGACCCTGGACGACCTGGCCGAGCGGGTGCGCGAGGGCGCGCTGCGCCTGATCCAGCTGATCGAGCTGCTGCGCGAGGCCGCCGAGTCGGTCGACTGGACCGGTCCGGACGCCGACGCCCACCGTCACCGCACCGCGACGATGGCCGAGCACGGCCTCGCCGCCGGCGCCGACCTGCGCGCGAAGGCGCTGGAGCTGAGACGCCATGCCTGGGAGCAGGAGCGGGCCTCGGAGCTCGACCCCGGAGCCGCGGTGCGGGCCGAGCTCCCCGGGGACGGGGGCGGCGAGGGGATCTTCGAGGATCCCGGTCGGTGGATCGGCGGCCCGATGGCGCCCGCGGATCCGCTCGATCCCGCCCCGGGCCTCCGCGGCCTGCCGACGCCGCCCGGTGGCTGGGGCCCGTGGGTCGCAGGGCCGATGGCCCCGGCAGACCCGACTTCCCCGCTGCCATCGCTGCCGACTCCGTCCGGTGGCTGGGGTCCGTGGATCGGCGGGCCCTTCATGCCGTCCCCTCCGCCGCCCGCAGTGTCGGGGCCGCTGCCCGAGGGTGAGCAGTTCGCACTGGATCCGGAGATCGTCGCCGAGGCGCGCGGCGACCGTGAGCTCGCCCTCGGCTCCGTCCCGGTCGCCGGTCAGATCCAGACCGCGCTCGGACTGCACGAAGAGCTCGGGCACCTCAACGATCGCCTCGACGAGGCGGCCGGCGGCACCGTCTTCGAGCCCCTGGCCCGCGTCGCGCGAGTTCCCCACACCGTGACCGAACCGGTCCTGGGCGAGGGCTCCACCGCCGGCCAGCTGGCGGGAGTCCTCGATCGGAGCTGGGCGAACGTCCTCCAGACCGGTTCCGAGGTGACCGCCGCCCTCGGCGAGGGCGACCTCGCCGCGACCGCGCGCGCCGGCGAGCGCGGATTGTACCGCAGCGCAGAGAACTCCGCGGACCTCCTCACGATCACGCCGATCCCGGCCTATGCGGAGACGGGCGCGGATCTCCTCGGCGAGGGGGCCGACGCGGTCCGCGGGATCAGCCCGGAGGCGGCTGCCGCTCTGGAGAGCGCCGAGGCCACGGTCCGGGAGGACGTCGAGGGCCTCACGGACTTCCGCGCGACCCTCACCGACGGGGAGACCTGGTACGACGCACGACGTCGCTACGCGCCGATGCCCTGGGACCCTCAGGGCTGAGCCGTGCGGCCCAGTCCTGAGGGAGGGGCGGCGGCGTCTGTCCGGCGTGGCCGGCTGCAAGCCCGCTCAGTCGGACGGTCGCTCCTCGTCCGCCTCGTCCGCGGGGCGCTCCAGCTCCTCCGCAATGCCGAGCACGAGCCCGTCGCCGTCGGCCGCAGTGGTCACCGTGACCGTCTGGCCGTCCTGCACCTGACCGCGCAGGATGAGACGAGCGAGGCCGTCCCCGATCTCCTTCTGGACCAGGCGCTTGAGCGGCCGCGCCCCGTACATCGGGTCGAAGCCCTCCTCGGCGAGCCAGCGCGTGGCCGACTCGTCGACCTGCAGCTCGATGCGCCGTTCGGCCAGACGCTCCGCGACCTCCTGGATCTGCAGGGTGACGATGCGGCCGAGCTGCTCGGGGGAGAGCGCGTCGAACAGCACGATGTCGTCGAGCCGGTTGAGGAACTCGGGCTTGAAGGAGGCGCGCACCACCTGCATCACACGGTCGTGCTTCTCCTGCTCGGTCAGCGCCGGATCCTGCAGAGCATGGGCGCCGAGATTCGAGGTGAGGATCAGGATCGTGGAGCGGAAGTCCACGGTCCGGCCCTGTCCGTCTGTGAGCCGGCCGTCGTCGAGCACCTGCAGCAGCACGTCGAACACGTCAGGGTGCGCCTTCTCGATCTCGTCCAGCAGCACCACCGAGTAGGGGCGTCGCCGCACCGCCTCGGTGAGCTGGCCGCCCTCGTCGTAGCCGACATAGCCCGGGGGCGCTCCGACCAGCCGTGCGACGGTGTGCTTCTCGGAGTACTCCGACATGTCGATGCGGATCATCGCCCGCTCGTCGTCGAAGAGGAACTCGGCCAGCGCCTTGGCCAGCTCGGTCTTGCCCACGCCCGTCGGACCCAGGAACAGGAACGAGCCGGTGGGACGGTTCGGGTCGGAGATCCCGGCCCGGGCCCGTCGCACCGCGTCGGAGACCTCGGAGACCGCACGCTCCTGCCCGATCAGCCGTTTGCCGATCAGCTGCTCCATCTGCAGCAGCTTCTCCGTCTCCCCCTGCATCAGACGCCCGGCGGGGATGCCCGTCCAGGCGGCGACCACGTCGGCGATGTCATCGGGGCCGACATGGTCGGCGACCATCGGCCGCTCGTCCTCGCCCTCTGCGCGGCCCTCCTGCTCCTCGGCCTCGCGCAGCTGCTGCTTGAGCGAGGGGATGTCGCCGTAGAGGATCTTCGAGGCCGCAGTGAGGTCGCCCTCGCGCTGCGCTCGGTCGGCCTGCATCCGCAGCTGCTCGAGCTGCGCCTTGAGATCGCCGACCAGGTTCAGCCCGGCCTTCTCGCGCTCCCAGCGGGCGGAGAGCTCCTGCATCGCCTCGGTGCGGTCGGCGAGCTGGGAGCGGACGGAGTCCAGGCGGGCCAGCGAGCCCGGGTCGTCGCTCCCGGCGAGCGCGAGCTCCTCCATCTTCAGCCGGTCCACCTGGCGCCGCAGGATGTCCAGCTCCTCGGGGGAGGAGTCCAGCTCCATGCGCTGGCGCGAGGCGGCCTCGTCCACCAGGTCGATCGCCTTGTCCGGCAGCTGGCGCCCGGCGATGAACCGGTCGGAGAGGGAGGCCGCGGCGACCAGTGCGGAGTCGGTGATGGTGACCTTGTGGTGCGCCTCGTACTTGTCCTTCAGACCGCGCAGGATCGTCACGGTGTCCTCGACGCTCGGCTCCCCCACCAGCACCTGCTGGAAGCGGCGCTCGAGCGCGGGGTCCTTCTCGATGTTCTCGCGGTACTCGTCCAGCGTGGTCGCGCCGACCATGCGCAGCTCGCCGCGGGCGAGCATGGGCTTGAGCATGTTGCCGGCGTCCATCGAGCCGTCGCCGGAGCCGCCCGCGCCGACCACGGTGTGCAGCTCGTCGATGAAGGTGATGATCTGGCCGTTGCTGGTGCGGATCTCTTCCAGGACCGCCTTCATCCGCTCCTCGAACTCGCCGCGGTACTTGGAGCCGGCGACCATCGAGGAGAGGTCCAGGGAGATCAGGCGCTTGCCGCGCAGGGAGTCGGGGACGTCGCCGGCGACGATGCGCTGGGCGAGACCCTCGACCACGGCAGTCTTGCCCACGCCGGGCTCGCCGATCAGGACGGGGTTGTTCTTCGTGCGGCGGCTGAGCACCTGCACGACGCGGCGGATCTCGGCGTCGCGTCCGATCACCGGGTCGAGGCGTCCCTCGCGGGCCTGCTCGGTGAGGTCGATGCCGAACTTCTCGAGGCTCTGGAAGGTGCCCTCGGGGTTCTGGGAGTCCATCTGATTCATGCGGTCATCTCCTGGGGTGAGTGTGCGGACGGTATCGCGGAGAGCTCGTGGGGTGGCGCCGACGCTGCTGAGCAGCCTCGAGGCCGCGTCCTTGCCGAGTGCGATGCCGATCAGCAGATGCTCGGTGGACAGGTAGGTGCGGTGGGCGGCGTCGGCCTCGTGGCGCGCTGCCTCGAGGGCGTCGTAGCCGGTGCCGACGAAGGTGGGCGAGGACTCCGCGCCCCCGCCGGAGACGCGGGGCAGGGAGTCGATCGCCTGCTCCGCGCGGCGGATCACGTCCAGGGGATCGACGCCGACGGCCTCGAGCGCGGCACGGGCGATCCCGTCGACCTGCCCGGCGAGCGCCCACAGCAGGTGCATCGAGCTGATCTGGGGGTTGCCGAGCTCGACGGCCTTCTCCGCTGCCGCGGTGACGGCCTCCTGCGAGCGGGTGGTGAACTTGAACTCCACGGTGCTCCTTCTGCTGTGCGGGCCCTTCCGGGCGGTGGTCTCGGGACGATCATCCCTGCTCGTTGGGGTCAACGTCGACAGGGTTGAGTCTATTCCGCTCAACCTTGCCGATCTCGAGCTGCGCGGGCGACGGGTCCGTCCACAGGCGCTCCGGCCCCCCGGTGCCCGGCGAACCTCCCCTGTAGCATCGACCCGGAGCCGCGCACCGTCCGTCCAGGGGAACCGACGCCGACGGGGGCGTCGGCCCCGCCTGCATCCCCGCACCTCCTCCAGAGACCGAGGCCTCCATGTCCCAGCCCCCGTACCCGCCGCAGGGCGGCCAGTACATGCCCAACGGTCGCCCGCGGCCGGGAGCGACCCAATCCGCGCCCGGGGCCCCGTCCTTCCAGCAGCAGCCGCGCTACATCGACTACGGCAATCCCCGGGCCTACGACACCTCGGTGCGTCCGGCCTCTGGGCTCACCGCCGCGCGCTTCGCCCCGGCACAGATCCAGCGTCCCGACCAGGCTCAGCCGCAGTCGGCCTGGTCCACCCAGACCCGTCGGGTGCAGGAGGTCTCGCAGAACCCCACGCAGCTTCCCGCGGTGAGCATCCTGGTGTGGATCTCGGCGATCGTGCTCGGATTCGCCCTGCTGCTGGTGCTGGGCTACTTCTTCCTCGAGTTCGTGCTCACCGCGAGCTCGAGCCCGGTGTGGTGGCCGGTGACCGCATTCCTCGCCGGGATCTCGCTGCTGGTGATCGCGCTGGTGATGTTCCTGGCCGACAGGTGGGACCCGCAGCCCTTCCCGCTGCTGCTCATCGCAGTGTTCTGGGGCGCGGCGATCGCCGCCTTCGGCAGCTACTGGATCAACTCCCTCAACAGCCTGCTGGTCTACATGGTCACCGGCAGTGAGGCGGCCATGAGCTTCGCAGGCCCGGTGATCAGCGCGCCGCTGGTGGAGGAGACGACCAAGGGCGCGGGCCTGCTCGTGCTGATGCTGCTGGCGCGCCGCTACTTCAACGGGCCGCTGGACGGGCTGATCTACGGCTCTCTGATCGGCGGCGGGTTCGCCTTCACCGAGAACATCATCTACTACACCCGGATCCTCGAGGAAGCCGGCGGCGCCGGCGTGCTCATCCTGTTCATCATGCGCGGCGTGCTGAACATCTTCGGCCACGCCATCTACACCGCCTGCACCGGCGTCATCGTCGGCTTCGTGACCCGGAAGTGGGGCACGATCATGGGCCTCCTGGTGTTCATCCCCGCGCTGATCCCGGGCATGCTGCTGCACGCCGCCTGGAACTTCACCGCGGGCCTCGGCGGCGGGATGGCGATGACGGTCCTGATGTACGGGACCAAGATGGTCGTCTCCTTCATCTTCCTGCTGGTCATCATCGCTCTGATCTGGGACGAATCCCGGCTGACCCGCGTGCGCCTGGGCGACTACGCGAACCAGGGCTGGCTGACCCACGAGGAGGTCGACATGCTCGCGACCTGGAAGGGAGGCCGCGAGGGCAAGCGCTGGGCCGCCCAGATCGGCGCGAAGCCCGTGATGAAGAGGTTCATCCGCGAGAGCGCGGACCTCGCCTCGATCCGTCAGCGCCTCCTGGCCGACGGCGCGAACCCGAAGGTCGTCCAGATCGAGCGGAACCTCCTGCAGCGCCTGACCAGCAACCGCCAGGAGCTGCTCTCCCACGCCCGCTGAGCAGCGCCGACACGAACAGGGCACAGCCCTCATGCACAGGCCCCGCCCCCGATCACCGGGGGCGGGGCCTGTGCCGTGAAGGACCACAGGTCAGCGCCCGTCCTCGCTCCAGGGGTGGTGGTCGCGGCCGCGCAGGCGCTCGAACTGGCGCCTCTCGCGCTTCGTGGGCCGGCCGGTGCCCCGCTCGCGGCGGGGCGGCGCCGCGACGAGCTGCGGGACCGGCTCCGGGCTGTGGTCCTCGTAGGCCTCGCGTGCGATGGGGGCGCCGACGCGCTTGGTGAGGATCTTCGTGACGACCACGATCTTCTCCCGGCCCGGGGAGCGCACCCGCAGCTCGTCGCCGACGGAGATACGCTGGGCGGCCTTGACCGGCTCGCCGTTGCGGCGCACATGGCCGCCGCGGCAGGAGGCCGTCGCAGCCGAGCGCGTGGGCATCAGCCGCGCGCTCCACAGCCACACGTCCAGACGCACCGACGTGGGGCCCGACGAGGCCCCGGCCCCGGAGGCCTGACCCGCTCCCCCGCCGCTCATGCGGACTGCAGCGTCCGCACTAGCGGCCACGGATCGTGCGCCTCGAGCTGGGCGGCGAGGGCGAGCAGGAGCGGCTCGTCGCCGGGGCGCGTGGCGCCGAGCTGGACGCCGAAGGGCAGCTCCACACCGTCCACCGCCTCGCGGTGCAGCGGCACCGAGAGCGCGGCGGTGCCGAGCATGTTCCAGGTGCTGGTCCACGGGGTGAAGGCGCACTGGGCGGCGAAGTCCTCGGCGCCGTCGGCGAGCTGGAGCGTCTCCGGGAATGCGGGCGGGGCCGCGAGGGACGGGGTGAGCACCACGTCGAAGGGCGCGAGGTCCTCGAGGGTGCCGCGGGCGAGGGCCTGCACCCCGCTGAACGCGGCGGCGAGGTCGACGCCCGTGTATGCGCTGCCCTGTTCGCGCAGCCAGCGGGTCAGCTCCAGCAGCTGACCCTCCTGCGCGGGCCCGAGGGGGATGCTCGCCGCGCCGACGGTCCACAGCGGCATGAAGGCGGTCCACTGCTCCGGGGTGAACGGGGCGGGGATCTCCTGCGTGCTGTGCCCGAGCTCCTCCAGCAGGCGCACGGCCCGCTCGAGGCCGGCGAGCGCGGCCGGGTGCACCTCGGTGTCCGCGGCCAGCGGCTCGCGCAGCACGCCGATGCGCAGCCCCTGCGGCGCCGCGCCCTGCTCGAGCTGTGCGAGATAGCTCCCCTCGTGGGCGGGGGCCGGCATGAAGTCGCCGGGCCGGGGCCCGGCGATCAGGTCGAGGCCCGCCGCGAGGTCGCGCACCTCACGGGCGAGGACCCCGTCGGTGACCAGCCCCATCCCCTCGCCGCCGTACGGTCCGGGCGAGACGAGACCACGGGACGGCTTCAGCCCCACGATCCCGCAGCAGGCAGCGGGGATCCGCACCGAACCGCCGCCGTCGGAGCCGTGGGCGATCGGCACGATGCCGCTGGCGACCGCGGCGGCGGCGCCGCCGCTGGAGCCTCCGGCGGTGCGGCGCAGGTCCCAGGGGGTGCGGGCCGGCGCGCCGGTGGCGGGCTCGGTGTAGCAGGGCATCCCGAACTCGGGGGTCGTGGTCTTGCCGACGGTGAGGGTGCCGCCGTCGAGCAGACGCTGCGCGACCCCGTCGGTGCGCGTGGCGATGTTCCCGCGCAGCGCCGCGCTGCCGGCCTCGAAGGGGGCGTCGGCGAGCTGGGTGAGGTCCTTGATCGGCATCGGCACCCCGAGCAAGGGGTGGCTGCGGGAGAGCTCCTCGAGGGCGCCGTCGGTGCGGGCCGCTTCCAGGTGCTCCCCCGCCTCGCGGGCCTGGGCGAGGGTGAGCTCCTCGAGGACGTGGGCGAAGGCCCCGACCTCGGCGCCGACGGTGCGGGCGCGATCGAGCGCGGTCTCGGCGAGGGAGACGGGATCGAGCTCGCCGGAGCGCAGGGCCGCGGCGGTGGCGAGGGCGCCGAGCGGTGCATCCGTCGGCCCGGAGGCGCCCCGAGGCGCTCCCGCTCCCCC
>NZ_KV788774.1:0-2442 GCF_001807385.1 Brachybacterium sp. HMSC06H03
CGGGCCGTCGGCCGTACGGGGCCGGGCCGTCGGCCGCGCATGCCCGGACGACGGGCCGGGAGCGCCGTCAGCACGGGCCGGCGTCGGAGCGCGACCGGGCCGGCGGCGTCGTCCCACCGGGCCGTCGACCGCTCAGCGGCGGGGCGCCGCCCAGCTCTCGAGCCGCTCCAGCGCCTGCTCGATCGTCGCGCGCGACTTGCAGAAGGCGAGCCGCAGATGGGACGAGGCGTCGCCGGCCTCGCCGTCGCGGTAGAAGGCCGACAGCGGGATCGCGACCACCCCGGCCTCCTCGGGGAGGCGCTCGGCCAGGGCGCGGGCGTCGGGCTCCCCGAGCGGGCCCGCGTCGGCGACCGTGAAGTATCCGGCCTCAGGCACGCTCACCCGGAAGCCGATCCGGCGCAGCCCGTCGGTGAGCAGGTCGCGCCGTGCGCGCAGATCGGCGGCGAGGTCGTGGAAGACCGTCGGATCCATCCGCAGCCCGGAGGCGACCGCGGGCTGGAAGGGAGCGCCCGAGGCGTAGGTCAGCCACTGCTTGACTCCGGTGATCGCCGTGATCAGCTCGGCCCGCGCCGTGATCCAGCCGATCTTCCACCCGGTCACGGCGAAGGTCTTGCCCGCCGAGGAGATCGAGATCGTGCGGTCCTGCGCCCCGGGCAGCGTCGCCGGCGGCAGATGGGCGGGGCCGAAGGTGAGGTGCTCGTAGACCTCGTCGGTGACGATCAGCGCATCGTGCCGCTCCGCCTCCTCGACGATCGCCTGCAGCGCCTCCACCCACAGCATCAGCCCGGTGGGGTTGTGCGGCGTGTTCACGAGAACCAGGCGGGTGCGCTCGGAGAACGCGGCGCGCAGGGCATCGCGGTCCACGTCCAGCACCAGGTCCCCGTCGTCGGACCCAAGGGAGGTGCCTGCGTCGGAACCCGTGCCGGAGCCGGAGGAGGCGCCAGAGGAGGCGTCGGCTCCCGCGGAAGCGGCGGGGCGGGAGGTGATCGGGACGGTGCGGTGCACGCCGCCCGCCAGCGCGATCAGCGCCGCGTACTGGTCGTAGAAGGGCTCGAGGGTGATCACCTCGTCGCCCGGCTCGACCAGCGCCAGGATCGTCGCGGCCAGCGCCTCCGTCGCCCCGGTGGTGACCAGCACCTCCGTGGCGGGGTCCCAGCGCAGTCCGTACCAGCTGGCCTGATGCTCGGCCACGGCCTCGCGCAGCTCGGCCTCGCCCGCGCCCGGCGGATACTGGTTGCGGCCGCGCCGGATCGCGTCGATCGCAGCCTCGGCGACGAGCGCAGGCGGGTCGTCGTCGGGATAACCCTGCCCGAGGTTCAGCGCGTCGTGGGCGGCGGCCTTCGCCGACATCTGCGCGAACACGGTCGGACGGGCATACCCGCCCACGAGCAGGCCGGCAGCGGCGGCGGCACGGGTCCAGGGACCGGAGGAGTTCATGGGCCCGAGTCTCTCAGAGCTGCGGAGCGGTGCGGCAGTGATCGCGGTGCGTGGGCACCCGGCGTGCTGACCGCGCACGCTCTCAGGAAGTCCTGACTGTGCGCTCGCACCAGGCACGCTCGCCGTGCACGCGCGCAAGGCAGTGAAGTTCTGCGCCCGTGGCGACTCATGTTGGTGAGCTCGTGAGTCGCCGCGGGCACAAAACCTGGCCTGACCGTGGGGAGGGAGGGGCCGAGGGGTCGGGGCGCATCGGCGGAGCCGGGCGGGCCGGGACGTCGGCCACGGCGTGGGGCGGCCCGATGCTCAACGGCGGGGGAAGACCAGCCGCCCGTAGGTGACGTAGCGGAACGAGGTCGAGACGATCTGGCCGATGAAGGTGCCGGAGATGTTGTCCGCGAGCGGGGAGTCCAGTCCCAGCACGTACCGCGAGAAGGCCAGGCAGGCGAGCTGCAGTCCCGTCGCGATCACGTTGACCAGGATGAACAGCATGATCGAGCGGGTCGTGTCCGGGCGGGGCCGGTCCCCGAAGGTCCACAGCCGGTTGCCCAGATAGGTCAGGCAGGAGGCGACCGCGATCGTGAGCACCTTCGCCGTGAGCGGGCTGCCGTGCATGAGCCCCTCGCCCCAGCCCTGCGTGGGATGCCAGAACACCAGCAGGTTGTACATCGCGGCGTCCAGCAGGAACACCAGACCGCCGACGACCAGGAACTTCAGGGTCGAGCGGAGATGATCGTCGACCAGCGCGCCGGCGCGGCCACGGAGGGTGCGGCGGGTTCCGGCCGACGTCGCGGGGGAGTGCTCGGCCGTCCCGCCCTCGGACAGGGAGGGGCCGCGGAGCGTGGTGGACGGAGCGCTGCGCCCCGTCGTCTCGTCCGGCGACAGCACGCCCGGCACTGTACCGGACCCGGTACCATCGTGGACCTGCCGCAGCGACGGGTCGGCGGCGCCGCATGCGGCGCCCGGCCCTGGGAGCGCGCGGCACCGACCGCTGCGACGGGCGGCGAC
>NZ_KV788775.1:0-47943 GCF_001807385.1 Brachybacterium sp. HMSC06H03
GGCGGCGCGTCCGGCCGCCGCGGGGCGGAGACCGGCCCCGAGGTCGCGGCGGTGCGAGAGCCGGCCGGCGATCACCAGCAGCACGGCGACGGCGGCGAGGGAGACGAGCAGGGGCCACCAGCGCAGGTCCACGAAGCCGCGCGTCTGCTGCGCCCAGGCGAGCGGCGAGAACCAGGACAGCCAGGAGCCCTGACGGTCGATCACGTCGCCGACGCCGCGCACCATGAAGGCGAGCGCCAGGATCCCGAGCGTCGCGCCGGAGACGGTGCCGGCGTGCTCGCTCAGCTGCGCCATGACGGCGGTGACCGCAGCGAACACCAGCCCCGTCAGCGCGGTCGCGAGCCCGAGGGCGAGCGAGTCGACGACGGCCCCGCCGCCGATCAGCATCCCTGCGGCCACCGCGGCGCCGAGGGCGAGGTTCGCCAGCGCCACCACCAGCAGGGCGGAGACCGACGGGACGAGGCGGCCGGTGGGCAGGGAGCGCAGCAGCTCGAGCCGTCCGGACTCCTCCTCGCCGCGGGTGAGGCGGGCGGTGAGCAGGATCGACATGATCGCGGCCGGGACGAGCAGGTAGAGCAGCAGCTCGTTGGCGACCATCGCCCAGAAGGTGTAGTGGTCGGCGGCGAAGAACGGGCCGGTCATCATCACGGCCGAGGGGTTGTCCAGCAGCGTCGCCCGGGCGTCGAGCGCGGCCTGGTCGGGGTAGATGCCCTCCATCGCATAGATCGAGGCGGGCACGAGCACGAGCACGGCCAGGGTCCAGATCAGGATGCCGCGCCGGCCGAGCCGGAGGTGGAGGCGGAGCAGGGAGCGCAGCCCGGTGAGCGGGCCGGCCGCGCGGCGCTGCCCGCGATGGGCGGGGGCGGCGGTCGCGGCGGTCATGACGCGTCCTCGGACACGGGCTCGAGCTCCTCGCCGTAGTGACGCAGGAAGAGGTCCTCGAGGGAGGGCGGGGTGATCGTGAGGCCGGTGACGCTGAGGGCCGTGAGCACGGGGAGCACGTCGTGCAGCGCCCGGTCGTCCACGTCGAAGCGGAGGCGCCCGTTCTCGGCGACGAGATCGTGGACCCCGTCGAGCCGGGTGAGCGGCGCAGGATCGGCGTCGGTCGTCGCGGCGACGGTGGAGCGGGTGAGGTGGCGCAGCTCGGCGAGGGTGCCGGACTCCACGGCCTTCCCGGCGCGGATGATGGTGACGGTGTCGCAGAGCTTCTCCACCTCGGCGAGGATGTGGCTGGAGAGCAGCACGGTGCGGCCGGCGGCGCGCAGGCGGGCGACCTCGTCGGTGAAGATCGCCTCCATCAGCGGATCGAGGCCGGAGGTCGGCTCGTCCATGATGTAGAGGTCCACGTCGCGGGAGAGCGCGGCGACCAGCGCGACCTTCTGGCGGTTGCCCTTGGAGTAGGTGCGGGCGCGCTTGGTGGGGTCGAGCTCGAAGCGCTCGATCAGCTCCTCACGTCGGCGGCGGTGGCGCTCCCCGCTCTCGCCGCGGGTGAGCACGTCGACCGCCTCGCCGCCGGTCAGGCCCGGCCAGAGGTTCGTGTCGCCGGGGACGTAGGCGAGGCGGTGGTGGATCGCGACGGCGTCCCTCCAGGGGTCCCTGCCCAGGACGCGGGCCGTCCCGGAGGTAGCCCGCAACAGGCCCAGCAACACGCGGATGGCGGTGGACTTGCCCGCGCCGTTGGGGCCGAGGAAGCCGGTCACCTCGCCGTGGGGCACGGTGAGGTCGAAGCCGTCCAGCGCCCTCGTGGCGCCGAAGGTCTTGGTGAGGTCGCGAACGTGGACCGCAGGCTCCGGGCTGGTCATGTCGGGCTCCCGTCGGTCGGTGAGGTGGTGTCGGTGGCGTTCGCGCCCTCGTCGGCCGCGGTGTCCGCGTCGCCCTGTGCGGCGAGATAGGCGTCCAGCAGGCTCGCGTCGGTGAGCAGCGGGGTGGTGTAGAGCTCGAGCAGGGGCAGGGTCAGCGAGTCGGTGTACTCGCGCATCCACCGCGGGAGGTCCTCCAGGTCCATCTGCGCCCCCTGGCCCGGCATCTGCAGCACGAGGGAGCCGAGCGCCATGTGCGCGAGCACCCGCACGCGCGCCTCGGGGTCGCGGCTGGGGCTGAGCACCCCTGCCCGCTCCCCCTCCTCGCAGTAGTCCCTCGCATTGGCGATGAAGTCCTCGATCAGCCGCTGGGCGAGCGGGCCGCCGGCCTGGAGGCGGCGCAGCACGTAGCCCGTCTCGGGCGCGTACTGCTCCACGGCGGCGAGCTGGGCGAGCATCGTGCCCACGCCACCGGTCACCGCCGCCCTCTTCTGCTGCCGGGTGACCTCGAGGGCGCGCCGGTCGCAGGCCTCGAGGAGCTTCTCGCGCGAGCCGAAGTGGTGGATGATCAGGCCCGCGCTGACCCCGGCGTCCTGTGCGACGGCGCGCAGCGGGGCGCCCAGGCCGTCGACGGCGAAGCGTCGCATCGCGGCCTGGAGGATCCGCTCGTCGACGGGGGCGGACTCTGCCATGCAGCTCTCCTCGGGCATCGGGCCCGCTCCGCGGATGCGCGCAGGCCCTGTATTGAACTGACGTTCAACACGCTATACGTGCGTTCAATGAGGGGCAAGGGACTCATCGTCCGGAGATGCGAGCGCGCCGGCCCCGAAGGGACCGGCGCGCGGAGTCGGAGGGCGTGAAGTGCTCAGCCCAGGGCGTCGAGCCCTCCCTTGGTGCGCAGCAGCGAGAGCACGAGGCCCTTGGGGTCGGCGGCGGGCTCGAGCGCGCACTCGTCGGGCTCGAAGGACCACGCCGCGCGCAGAGCCCGGAACACTTCGAACTCCTCCTCCCCCGTCCTCAGCGGCACGGCCTGGTAGCCGCCCTCCTCGGGGAGATGGATGATGAACGCTCCGGTCAGCTCCGGCATCTCGCGGGTGGAGCCGTCGTCGTCGAGCAGCAGCTCGGCACGGCACACGGCCACCCCCTGCAGCGCGTAGTCGCCGCGCACCTTCTTCGAGGTCTTGATGTCGGCGCTGAGCAGCGTGTTCCCGATCCTCACGATCGCATCGGTGGTGCCGGCGTAGCCGACGGAGTGGTTCACGACCGTCTGCTCGACCTCCACGAACTCGGGCTGGAAGTCGTCGAGGAAGCGGCCGTAGCCGTCCAGCCGCACCTCGGCACGGGCGACGAGGCCGCGGAGGTCCTTCTCCGTGGCGAAGGCGCCGGAGCCGGTGCGCATCCGCTCGATGATCCCGCCGATGTGATCCGCGTCGGGCCGTGTGCCGCTGGTGCCCCAGTCCTCGCAGGCGGAGTGGACCAGGGTGCCGAAGTCCGAGGCGGCGGCGGTGTACTCCGGCGCGGCCGCGGCGATCTTCTTCTGGGTGCCCCAGCGATCGCGGGTGACGCGGGAGATCTCCGAGGCGGCGCGGTCGGGGTTCCGCTCGAGCCAGGCGTACATGTCCAGCGCCCGCTTCGAGGCCATGGTCGCGTACCAGCCCTGCAGGAAGTCCTTGGCCCGCATCCCCGCCACGGTGGTGATCGAGGGGTACATCAGCGGACCCTCGGGCTCGAGGCGGTACATGCGGCCGCGCGGGGTGTCTGCGCTCAGGGAGGGGGTGGTCATCGGTCCTCGGAGGGGTGCGGGGGTCGCGCGGGGCGACGCGGGCGGACAGCCTCCCACGGTACGCGCTCGGCCGCCCCGGGCCTGTCCGGGGAGGGGCCGACGCGCCGGGGGCGGGCGCGTCTCACGTCGGCGGGTCGGCTCAGCCGTCCTCGCCGAAGATGATCTGCTCGGCGAGGGTGCGGGAGCGGCGGGTGACCTTGAGATAACGGTCCTCGAGCTCCGCCGCGGTCGCGTCCTCGCCGTCGATCAGCAGGGCCAGGGCCCGCAGGTCGTTCCGATCGCTGGGGAGCACCTCCCCCTCGCGCCCCTTCCACAGGAACAGACCGCGCCGCAGCTGCCAGGCGAGCGTCCAGGCGGCCCGCAGCTCCTCGGCCTCGCGACCTTCGAGCAGCTCGGCCGCGACCGCGGCCTCGAGCTGGGCGAGGGTCGAGGTGGTACGCAGGCCCTCGACCTCGTGGCCGTGCTCGAGGGCGAGCAGCTGCGTGCACCACTCGACGTCGGTCATCCCGCCGCGTCCGAGCTTGAGATGCCGGCCGGGGTCGGCGTTGCGGGGCAGGCGCTCGGACTCCACCCGCGCCTTCATGCGCGTGATCGCCCGACGGTCCTGCTCCTCCAGACCGCCATCCGGATAACGGTGGCGGTCCATCTCCTCGGTCAGCCGCTCACCGAGGCCCTCGGAGGAGACGACCACGCGGGCCCGCAGCAGCGCCTGCTTCTCCCAGGTTTCGGCATCCCGGCGGAGGTAGTCGATCCAGGACTCGGCGGTGCGGGTGAGCGGACCGACCTTCCCCTCTGGGCGCAGCTCGGCGCTGACCTTCATGTCGGAGCGGGCGACCGGGGCGTTGAGGATCTTCTGGATCTGGGTCGCGACGGCGTTCGTGATCTCGACGGTGTCGCCGCCGGCACCCCGGTCCACGGCGATGAACTGCACGTCCGCGTCGGAGGAATACCCCATCTCCCGGGCGCCGAAGCTGCCCTGGGCGATGATCGCCAGCTCCACGCCGAGCGCCCGCGCGGGATCCGAGCGCCGCTCGCGCAACTCCGCCGCGGTGGTCTCGTCGACCTCGTCGACGCCGTCCAGCGGCTCGGCCTCCTCGCCGACGACCTTCCGTTCGCGGGCCACGACGTGATAGGCGACCAGCAGCCCGGCCTCGAGCACCGCCTCGGCGAGGTCGGTGAGGGCACAGGCGACCTCCGCGGCGGAGGCGACGTCCGTGAGATGGGCGAGCGCGATCCGCAGCAGCTCGCGGCTGCGAGTGCGGCGCAGCACGTCCCGCGCCTCCTCGACGGTGCCCACGCGGGTGATCACGGCGAGGAACTCCCGGCCCAGCACCTCGCGGGACAGGGGCCGCAGCTGCTCGTCGCGGGCCAGCCAGCGCACCGCCTCCGGGATCCGCTCGAGCTCCTCGCCGACGTACCTGCTCGCCGCCAGCACCTTCGTCAGACGCTTCGCGGCGAGCCCGGAATCGCGCAGCAGCCCCATGTACCAGTGGGCGGAGCCGATCTCGTCGGAGAGGCGGCGGAAGGCGAGCAGCCCCAGGTCCGGGTCGATCCCGTCGGCGAACCATTCGAGCATCGCCGGGAGCAGCTGGCGCTGGATCCTGGCGCGGCGGGAGATCCCTTCGGTGAGGGAGGAGATGTGCGCGAGCGCCCGGCCGGGGTCGCGATAGCCGATCGCGGCCAGGCGCGCCTGGGCGTCCTCGGCGCTCAGCGCGATCTCCCCGTCGGACAGCTGCGAGGCGGTCAGCAGCAGCGGCCGGTAGAAGATCTCCTCGTGCAGCTGGCGGACGCGTCGCCTGGTGCGCTGGTAGCGCCCCGCGAACTCGTCGGTGCTCAGGCCCAGGCTGCGGGAGAGGCGGCGCAGGTCCGAGGCGGCGGTGGGCAGCACCTGGGTGCGGCGCAGGCGGTGCAGCTGGAGGCGGTGCTCGACGCAGCGCAGGAAGCGGTAGGCCTCGTCCATCTCGGCGACGTGGGTGCGGGAGATGTAGCCGCCCTCGCCGAGCCGGGCGAGGGAGTCGAGGGTGGAGCGGCCCTGGAGCCGCTCGTCGGCGCGGCCGTGCACCAGCTGCAGCAGCTGGACGGTGAACTCGACGTCCCGCAGTCCGCCGGGACCGAGCTTGATGTTGCGGTCAACCTCGGCGCGCGGGATGTGGGCGACGACGCGGCGGCGCATCGCCCGGGTGTCCTCGACGAAGCCCTCGCGGGTGGAGGCCTGCCACACCCACGGCTCGACCATCGCCTCGTAGGCGGCGCCGAGCTCACGGTCGCCGGCGGCGGCGCGGGCCTTCAGCAGCGCCTGGAACTCCCAGGACTTCGCCCATTCGGTGTAATAGCGGCGGTAGGAGTCCAGGGTGCGCACCAGCGGTCCGTCCTTGCCCTCGGGGCGCAGGTTCGCGTCCACCTGCCACAGCGATCCCTCGGCGGTGCGCTCGGAGCAGGCGCGGGCGAGCTCCCTCGCCAGCGCGGCCCCGATCGTGATCACGTCCTCCTCCTCGCACCCCTCCTGTGCGGGGGCGACGACGTGCATGACGTCGACGTCGGAGATGTAGTTGAGCTCCCGCGCGCCGGTCTTGCCCATCGCGATCACGGACCAGCGCACCTGCTCGTGCCCCTCGACGGTGGCGCGGGCGATCGCGGAGGCCGCCTCGAGGGCGGCGTCGGCGAGGTCGCTGATCGCGACGGAGACGCGGGGTTGGAGGGCGTCAGGGTCGGCGGCGACGGCGTCGGCCGCGGCGATCTGGGCCAGGCGCAGATGGTAGGCGGCGCGCAGCGCGTCGCGCTCCTCGCGGCCGCCGGAGCTCGCCACGGGAACCTGGGCCGACGGATCGGCGCCGACGGCCTCGAGCAGCGCTTCGCGCACCGCGGCGGCGGGGACCGCGAGCTCGTCGTCCCCCTCGCGCAGGAGCTCGAGCCTCTCGGGGTGGCGGGCGAGCACGTCGCCGAGCGCGACCGAGACGCCGAGCAGGCGGATCAGCCGGTGTCCCGGGGTGTCGGCGGTGCCCACCCCGGCGAGGAACTCCTCGAGCAGGGCGTCCTGGCCGGCCTCGCGGGCGGACTCCGCCAGGCGCAGCAGGCCGAGCACCGCGTCGTCCCCGTCGGCCGTCGCGCCGAGGGCCTCCGCGGCACCGTCGCCGAGGCCGCGCAGCGCCGGTTCGGAGAGGAAGCGGCTGACGCGGTCGGTGCGGCTGAAGCCGAGGCGGGCGAGGGCGCCGGTGGTGGTCGCCGGCTCCTCGCTCGCGCCGGACTGCTCGGGCGGTGTCGCGGCGTTCACGGGGTCCCCGTCAGATCCGGCTGAAGGTCGAGCGCAGCTCGTGGTCGGTCACCTGTTCGCGATAGCGGTGCCACTCCTCGCGCTTGTCACGGAGGAAGTACTCGAAGACCTGCTCGCCGAGCGTGTCCGCCATCAGCTCGGACCCCTCGAAGACCTCCAGGGCGCGGAACAGGTCGGTGGGCAGCGGCTCGATGCCCATCGCGCGACGCTCCCGCTCGGTGAGCTCCCATACTGCGTCCTCCGCGCCCTCGGGCAGCTCGTAGCCGCCGTCGACCCCAGCCATCCCGGCGGCGAGCAGCACGGCGAAGGCGAGATAGGGGTTCGCCGAGGAGTCCAGTCCCCGGAACTCGACCCGAGAGGAGGTGGTCTTGGTGGGCTTGTGGAAGGGGACGCGCACCAGCGCGGAGCGGTTGTTGTGGCCCCAGCAGATGTAGCTCGGGGCCTCCTGCGCGCCCCAGAGACGCTTGAAGGAGTTCACCCACTGGTTCGTCACCGCCACGTACTCGGGGGCGTGGCGCAGCAGTCCGGCGATGAACTGGCGACCGGTGCGGGAGAGGCCGTACTCGGCGCCCGGCTCGTGGAAGGCGTTCTTGCCGCCCTGGAAGAGGGAGAGGTGGGTGTGCATGCCGGAGCCGGGCTGGTCGATCATCGGCTTGGGCATGAAGGAGGCGACCTGCCCCAGCGACAGCGCGACCTCCTTGACCACGGTGCGGAGGGTGACGATGTTGTCGGCCGTGGTGAGCGCGTCGGCGTAGCGCAGGTCGATCTCGTTCTGGCCCGGACCGTTCTCGTGATGGGAGAACTCGACCTGGATGTTCATCGCCTCCAGGTGCTGGATGGCGGCGCGACGGAAGTCCTGGCCCTGGCCGCGGTGGACATGGTCGAAGTAGCCGGCGTGGTCCACCGGCCGCAGCGGGGAGCCCTCCTCGTAGGGCTGCTCGAAGAGGTAGAACTCGATCTCGGGGTGCGTGAAGAACTCCAGCCCCTTCTCCTCCGCGCGGGCGAGTGCGTCCTTCAGCACACGGCGCGGATCGGAGGCCGCGGGCTCGCCGTCGGGGGTGAGGACGTCGCACATCATGCGGCCGGTCGCGTTGGTCTCGCCGCGCCAGGCCAGCAGCTCGAAGGTCGCGGGGTCCGGGCGCAGGATCATGTCGGACTCGTAGCTGCGGGTGAGGCCCTCGATCGTGGAGCCGTCGATGCCGATGCCCTCGGTGAACGCGATCTCGAGGTCCGCCGGCGAGATCGCGATGGACTTCAGCGTCCCCACGATGTCGCTGAACCACAGCCGGATGAACCGCACGTCCTTGTCGGAGACGGTGCGGATGACGTCGTCATGGAGATGTCCCATGGGGTAAGTCTGCCTCAGGTCCCCGGCGCGGTGCGGGCTCCGGGCTCCCCCGGACGGGATGCGCCCCGGTCTCCTGCGGAGGTCGGGGCGCATGGCGGGTGCGTCGCTGGACGCGGATCCGAACTGCTCAGATCAGCCCGGCGGAGTCGACGTACCACTTGCCGTCCTCGCCCTGCACCATCGCGAACCCGGCGTCCATGCCCCCGAGGCTGACGGCCGCCGTGCCGTCGCCGTTGTCGCTGGTCTCCACCATCGAGCGGTCGAGGGCATCGGCGACCGACGGATCGAACTCCGTGCCCGCCTCCTCTGCGCTCTCCTCGAAGCCCGCGACGCAGGACTCCAGGCTCGAACCGGACATGCCGCTTCCGGTGGTGGGGTCCATGGCCAGCGAGCAGGCGGTCTCGGCCTCCCCGGTGGCGGCGGCCTTGACGAACTCGAAGGCCTGGTCCCCCGCGGCGGTGAGCTCCTCCTCGGAGACGGGCTCGCCGTCGGACCCGCCGGCGGCGTCCTCGCCCTCGGACCCCTCGGCGTCCTCGCTCTCGGTGTCTGCGCCCTCGGCGCCCTCGCTCTCGGAGACCTCGGCGCCCTCGCTCTCCGAGCCTTCGCTCTCGGTGTCCGACCCCTCGGACTCCCCGCCTTCGGACTCCTCGCCCTCCGGGGCGGGCTGCTCGGCCGTGGGGTCGTCGCCTCCCTCGGCTCCGCCGGTGAGATCTCCGATCGCGCCGCAGGCCGACGCGCCTGCGATGAGCGCGAGGGCGCCCAGCCCGGTGGCCGTTCCCCTGACGGTCCTGCGCATGATCGAGTTCATGGTCTTGTCCTCCTTCAATGCCGGGGCCGTTCCCCTGACCAGAGAAGAGTGACATGGGAAGGGCGCCGCTGTCGCTGGGGAGAACTCCCCATCGCCATGACCGTGCCCGGCGGGGCCGGGATCAGAACGGGATCGAGAGGTACCACTGCCCGTCGTCGCCGCGGGTCATCGGGATCCCCACCGGCTGCTCGAGCAGGCTCAGCGAGATGGTGCCGTCCTCGGCGGCCTCGGCCTGGACCATCGAGGCGTCCAGCTGGTCGAACACCCCCGGCTCCAGCATCTCCTCGTAGTCCGCCATGGCGCCGCGCGCCCCGTCGGCGCACTGCTGCAGGCGCTCGCCCTCGGGGGCGGTGCCGGTGCCCGGGTCGAGCACGTAGCCGCAGGCGGCCTCCCAGTCCTGGTCGTCGATCACGCCGAGGAAGCCGAGGAACCGGTCGGTCGCCGCGGAGAGATCCGCGTCGGTGACCTCGCCGCCGTCGCTCGCTTCCGGGGCGGCGCCCGCCGAGCCGCTCGGCGACGTGCTGGGAGTCTCCGGGGCGGGCTGCACGTCGTCCCCGCCGGTGCAGGCGGCGGCGCCGAGCGCGAGAGCGAGGGCGGAGGCGCAGGCGGCGATCCGACGGGCGGGGCCGCGCAGGGGATGCGGTTCCATGGTGACCTCTTCTCGGCGACGTCTGCGCACGACGCTCCAAGGGTGGCACACGCCAGCCCCGCACCGCACCTGATCGGCGGGAAGCTGGCGCCCCGGGGCGACGCGGACGGCGCTAGGCTGGAGCGCCGGATCCCCGTCCCCGTCCAGGAGCCCGCTGTGAGCACTGAGTCCCCCGCCGCCGTCCCTGCCGCTCCGACGAAGATCCGGCTGCGCCACCTCCAGCAGGCCAAGGAGCAGGGCCGCCCCTTCGCGATGCTGACCGCCTACGACCAGTTCTCCGCCCGCGTCTTCGAGGAGGCCGGGATCGAGACCCTGCTGGTCGGCGACTCCGTGGGCACCACCGTGCTCGGCCACTCCTCGACCACCGCGACCACGCATGCGGACATGCTCGTGTTCACCGCGGCCGTCGCCCGCAGCGTCACCCGCCCGCTGGTCGTCGCCGACCTCGCCTTCGGCACCTACGAGACCGGGCCGCGGGATGCGGTGCTGCACGGCATCGAGCTGGTGCGCGCGGGCGCCGAGGCGGTCAAGCTCGAGGGCGGCGCCGAGGTCGTCCCCCAGATCGAGGCGCTCGTCGCCGCGGGCATCCCCGTGATCGGGCACCTCGGCTTCACGCCCCAGTCCGTCAACGCCCATTCCGGGCACCGGGTCCAGGGCCGCGACGAGGAGGCGGCGAAGAAGCTGCTCGACGACGCGCTCGCGATCCAAGAGGCCGGGGCCAGCGCAATAGTCCTCGAGCTCGTGCCGGCGCGCGTCGCCGCCGAGGTCACCGCCGCGCTGCGGGTGCCCACGATCGGGATCGGCGCCGGAGCCGGCTGCGACGGCCAGGTGCTCGTGTGGCAGGACATGGCGGGCCTGTCCGGCTTCCGGGGGAAGTTCGTCAAGGCCTTCGCGGACCTGCGCGGCGAGCTGCTCGGCGCCGCGACCGCCTATCGTGCCGAGGTCGAGGAGCGCAGCTATCCGGGGGCCGAGCACTCCTTCGACTGACGTGGCCGACGGGCCGGCCGCCCGCGCGGGTGCGGACGGCCCTCACGCGGGTGCGGTCAGCCCGCGTGCACGAGGGCTCAGCCCTCCTCCCACTCCTCGTCGTCCTGCTCCCACTCCTGGTTGCGCTTCGCGGCGGTGCTCAGCGCGCGCTCGGCCTCCTCGCGCGTGGCGTAGGGGCCCATCCGCTCGGTGGCCGGGGACTGCGCCCCCTCCTCGACTGCGCCGGTGCTCAGGTTGTAGTAGTACTGCGTGCCCTCGGTCACGTCGGTCTCCTTCGCTGTCGGTGAGAGACTGGTGGACATGACTGTAGAGCAGGATTGGATCCGTCCCGAGGGGCGCGCGCTGCTGGTGCCCGGAACCCTCAGCCCCCGTCGGCCCGTGCCCGCGCGCATCGAGCGCCCCGAGTACGTGGGCAAGGACGAGGCGGTCTCGGACACGGGCCCGTTCGTGCAGAGCGCCGACGTGATCGCCCGCGTGCGCGAGGCCTCCCGCGTCGCGGCGCTCGCCCTCCAGGCCGCCGGCGAGGCCGCGCAGCCCGGCGTCACCACCGACCACATCGACGCGGTGGTCCACGACGTGCTGCTCGAGAACGGCGCCTACCCCTCCACGCTCGGCTATCTCGGCTTCGAGAAGTCCTGCTGCACGAGCCTGAACGAGGTCATCTGCCACGGCATCCCCGACTCGACCGTGATGGAGTCCGGGGACATCCTCAACGTCGACGTCACCGCCTTCGTGCACGGCGTCCACGGCGACTGCAACGCGACCTTCCTCGTCGGCGACGTCGCCCCGCGCGCCCAGGAGCTGGTCGATGTCGCCCACGACGCGATGCTCCGCGGGATCAAGGCGGCCCGGCCCGGCCGCGAGGTCAACGTGATCGGCCGCGTCATCGAGAAGTTCGTCTCCCGCCACGGCATGGAGTCGGTGCGCGACTACACCGGCCACGGCGTCGCCGAGGGCTTCCACAACGGGCTGGTCATCCCCCACTACGACTCCGCGCCGATGTTCGACGACGTCATCGAGGAGAACATGACCTTCACCATCGAGCCGATGGTGACGCTCGGCTCGCAGGCCTGGGACCAGTGGGACGACGGCTGGACGGTCGTCACCCGCGACGGGTCCTACTCGGCCCAGTTCGAGCACACCATGCTCATCACCGACGCGGGCCCCGAGCTCCTCACCGTCGTCTGAGACCGGTCCGTTCCCGGACCCCGCGGACCGCTCGCCGCGACCGCCGCGGGGGTCCGGTGGCCGTGCGGGGCCGTCCTCGGACGTCCCCGTCGCGTGCCTGCGCAGCCCGGGTATCGTGGGCGCCCGAGAGAGGGCGCCGAGGGCGGCGCCCCGGCACCGGGCGGGGCCTTCCCGCATCGCACGACCAGGGAGAGACGATGAGCAAGAAGGCCTTCGGGATCGACATCGGCGGCAGCGGCATCAAGGGAGCGCCCGTCCACCTCGGCAAGGGCGAGCTCGCCGCCGACCGGGTGCGGATCCCGACCCCGCAGCCCTCGACCCCCGAGGCCGTGGCGGACACCGTCGCCGAGCTCCTCGGCTCCTTCGACATCCCAGAGGACATGCCCGTCGGCGTCACCTTCCCGGCCGTGATCCAGGAGGGCGTGGCGAAGACCGCCGCGAACGTGGACAGGTCCTGGATCGGCACCGACGTGGACGCCCTGTTCACCGAGCGCACCGGCCACGACGTGTTCGTGGTCAACGACGCCGACGCCGCCGGCATCGCCGAGATGGAGTTCGGCGCGGGCCGGAAGAGCTCCGGCGTGGTGCAGGTGTTCACCCTCGGCACCGGCGTGGGCAGCGCGACCTTCGTCGACGGCCGCCTGGTGCCCAACACCGAGCTCGGCCACGTGCTCCTGCACGGCGACGACGCCGAGAAGTACATGGCCTCCTCGGCCAAGGAGCGCGAGGACCTGGACTGGGAGACCTGGGCCGGTCGCCTCCAGGAGTACTTCTCCCACATCGAGTTCCTCTTCAGCCCCACCCGCATCATCGTCGGCGGCGGCGTCTCGAAGAAGCACCAGAAGTTCCTGCCGCTGCTGGACCTCGAAGCCGAGATCGTGCCGGCCGAGCTGCGCAACGAAGCCGGGATCATCGGCGCTGCGGTGCTCGCCCATCGCGAGGAGAAGGCCCTTCGGAAGGGCAAGAAGAAGGACGACAAGCACCACGCCGGCAGCTGAGCCCGTCGGCCGGGGGCGTCCCGCGGCCGGCGCCGCGCCCGTCGGGCGCGGCCCTCGCAGGGCTGCCCCGCGGGGCGGACCAGCCGGCCTGTAAGCCGGGTTCTGTGATCGGCAGCCATCCCTCTCGGGTCGCCGTTGCCGACGACCTCCAGCGGTCTACCCGGGAACTCGGGCCGGCGCCCTCATGCGTTCCCTGTCTGACCTTGCTCCCGGTGGGGTTTACCGTGCCGGTCTCGTCACCGAGACCGCGGTGGTCTCTTACACCACCCTTTCACCCTTACCGCCCCGCCCGAGGGCGCGGCGGCGGTCTGCTCTCTGTGGCACTGTCCCGCGGATCACTCCGGGTGGGCGTTACCCACCACCGTGCCGGATGGAGCCCGGACTTTCCTCGGCCCCGCGGCGCAAGCCGCGGGGACGCGGCTGCCCGGCCGACTGGTCCGCCCGGCAGTCTACGCTCCCACCTGCGCCTCCCCCTCCCCCGTGGGCAGGCTCCCGCGCCGACGTGCCGAAGCTCTCGCGGCGCCTTCCCTCGCCCCTGCCCCGCCACCTCGGAGAATGGTCTGATGCTGATCCTGCTGCCGCCCTCGGAGACGAAGACCCGGCCCGCCGAGGAGGGGCATCGTCCGCTCGACCTCGACGAGCTCGCGCTGCCGGCGCTGCGGGAGGCGCGCGGGACGATGCTGCGGGCCGCGCACCGCACCGCCGCGGGGTCCGACGCCGCCTCCCGGCTGGGGGTCCCGGCCTCCTCCCCGGAGCTCGTCGGGCGCATGCTGCATCTCGAGCAGGAGCCCGCCGCCGCGCCGCTCGGCGTGTACTCGGGGGTGCTCTACGACCAGCTCGAACCGGGCACGGAGATCCCCGGCGACCGTCGCGTGCTGGTCCAGAGCGCCCTGCTGGGCCTGGTCGACGCCGGGCGGGACCGGATCCCCGCCTACCGTCTCTCCGCCTCCTCGCAGCTCTCGCGGCTGGGGAAGGCGGGGTCCTGGTGGGCGCCGCGGCTGAAGCCGGTCGCCGCACAGCTGCGAGAGGAGGAGGCCGCGGGGACCTCACCGCTGGTGGTCGACTGCCGCTCGGGCTCCTACCGCTCGATGATGGCGATGCGCAGCGGGGACGGGGTGCGGGTGCTGGAGGTCGCGCCGGTGCAGGAGAGCGGCGGGGTCCGCAAGGTCATCTCCCATGACGCGAAGCGCTACCGGGGCCTGGTGACCCGTGTCCTGCTGGCGGCTGAGGCCGCGCCCGCCACGGCGGAGGAGCTGGTCGGCGTCGTCGGCGAGGGCCTCGCCGGGATCTCGGGGCGCGGCAGCTCCCGGCTCGGCGTCGAACTGGACGGGGACAGGCTCGTCGTGGTCGACCGGGTCGACTGACGCCGACTCGACGGGCGTGGTCCGCCCGGCCGCGTCCCACGGGTCCGGCCGAGCGCCGCGGCCCCGGCTCCCGGGCGGCCCCGTCGCGTTCGGCCTACCCGACCGGGTTCAGCTGGCCCGGCCGCCCCATGGGTCGGTGACCTGCGCGGTGATCTGCACGTCGAGGCCCGGCAGCGCCTCCGTGAGCAGCTCGCGGGCGAGCGGGAGCCACAGCGCCTCGCTCGCGGCGTGCGGCACGTCGATCAGCGCCGGCACGGCGGCGGGGTCCGCCGCGGACTCGAGGTGCTCGAGCGCCGGGTGGTGGCGCAGGTCGGAGGTGATGTACACGTCGGCACCGCTGCGCGTGGCGGCCTCCAGGAAGGAGTCGCCCGCCCCGGGGCAGACGGCGGCGGTGCGCACGGGACGCTCCGCCTCGCCCGTGTGCAGGATCCCGCGCGCGGTCGCGGGGACCAGGGCCGCGATCTGCTCGGCGAGGCCGCCGACGGTGGTGGGCGTCGCCAGATCGCCGACGGCGCCGAGCCCGAAGCGGGTGGAGCCGTGACCGGTCTCCTCCCCCTCGTCATCGGGCAGCAGCGGGCGGGGGTCCTGCAGGTCGAGCGCCCGCAGCCAGGCGCCGACGGTGCCGCGGGTGGAGCGGTCCACGTTCGTGTGCCCGCACCACAGCGCCGTCCCGGCGCGCAGCAGGTCGGTGACCACCGCGCCCTTCCCGTCGTCGGCAGGCAGGAAGCTCGCCCCGCGCAGCAGCAGCGGATGGTGGGTGATCAGCAGCTCGGCGCCGGAGGCGACCGCCTCGCGGGCGACCGCGAGCGTCGGGTCCACGGCCAGCAGCACGCGGGAGACCGGCGCCTCCCGCTCCCCGAGGACGAGGCCAGCGCGGTCCCAGTCCTCCGCCCAGGCGAGCGGATAGGCGGCCTCGAGCACGCCGACGACGTCGTCGACGGTCACGGTGGTCTCGGAGGTCGCCGGGGTCCGGGCGCTCATGGCGCTCATCCGCGCAGCGCCCGCGTCTCGACGAGCGCCGCCTGGTAGGCCTTCCACGGCATGAGCACGCACTTGACCCGCGCGGGGAACTTCGCCGCACCCATCAGCGCGACGCCGTCGCCGATCAGCTCCTCGTCACCCTCGATCCGTCCGCGGGAGCCGATCGCCTGCTCGAAGTGGGTGCGCACCGGCTCCACCTCCTCGACGCCGTGGCCGATCAGGAGATCGGCCATGATCGAGGCGGAGGCGCGGCTCATCGCACAGCCGACCGCGTCGTAGGAGACGTCCTCGATCCGCTCGGCGCCGTCCTCGGACAGATGCAGGCGAAGCGTGATCTCGTCGCCGCAGGTGGGGTTCACGTGGTGGACCTCGGCCTCGAACGGCTCGCGCAGCCCGGCGTGGAGGGGCCGCTTGTCGTGCTCGATCACGAGCTCGGTGTAGAGCGCGGAGAGATGGGTGCTCATGAGAGGGCTCCGAAGAACTCGACGGTGCGGGCGACGCCGTCGACGAGCGCGTCGACCTCGGCGTCGGTGGTGTGGACGGAGAAGGACGCGCGGGTGGTGCCGTGGAGCCCGAAGCGGCGGTGCAGGGGCCAGGCGCAGTGGTGGCCCACCCGCACCTCGATGCCGTAGGAGTCCAGCACCTGGCCGACGTCGTGCGGGTGGCGGCCGGCGACGTCGAAGGCGACTGCTCCGGTGCGCTGCGGAGAGGCGGCCGGGCCGATGATCCGCACCCCGTCGATGCCGGAGAGCCCGTCGATCGCGCGCAGGGTGAGAGCCTGCTCGTGCGCGGCGATCTGCTCCATGCCGAGCACATCGAGATAGTCGCAGGCGGCGGCGAGGCCGACGGCCTGGGAGATCGGCGGGGTGCCGGCCTCGAAGCGGGCGGGCGGCTCGGCGAAGGTGCTGGCCTCCATCGTCACCGTCTCGATCATCGATCCGCCGGTGAGGAAGGGCGGCATCGCCTCGAGCAGCTCGTAGCGGCCCCAGAGCGCGCCGATGCCGGTGGGGCCGAGCATCTTGTGCCCGGACAGGGCCGCGAAGTCGACACCCAGCGCGGCGAGGTCGAAGGGCATGTGCGGCGCGGACTGGGCGGCGTCCAGCACCGTCAGCGCGCCGACCGCGCGCGCCGCCTCGACGAGCCGGCCGACGGGGTTGACCGTGCCGAGAACGTTGGACTGGTGCGTGAACGCGAGGACCTTCGTGCGCTCGGTGAGCAGCGAGTCGAGGTCCGTGAGGTCGAGGGTGAAGTCCTCGGCCATGGGGATCCAGCGCAGGACGGCGCCGGTGCGGCGGGCCAGCTCCTGCCACGGGACGAGGTTCGCGTGGTGCTCCATCTCGGTCACGAGGATCTCGTCGCCCTCGCGCACGCGCAGGCGCTCGGGGGTGGAGGCGTCGCCGTCGCCGAGCGACCGGGCGACGAGGTTCAGCGCCTCGGTCGCGTTCTTCGTGAAGACGATCTCCTGCGCGGAGGGGGCACCGAGGAAGTCGGCGAGCCGCTCGCGGGAGTCCTCGTAGGCGTCGGTCGCGGCCCCGGCCATGCGATGCGCGCCCCGCTTGACCGCGGCGTGGTCACGGGTGAGATAGGCGACCTCCGCGTCGATGACCTGCTGGGGGCGCTGTGAGGTGGCGCCGCCGTCGAGGTAGATCATCGGGGTCTCGGGGTCGAGCATCCGCTGCAGGATCGGGAAGTCGGCCCTGATCGCGTCCACGTCGAAGGGTCTGGTCGCTGCGCTCACCTGCGTGGGCCTCCTGTGGTCGATGGCGGTCCGGCCAGTATAGGAACGCCCAGGATCCGGGGGCGGGGCCGTGAGACCCTGTGCACAGTCCGCTCTGCCCGCGACCCCGGAGGTGCCCGTGGAGACCCTGATCCTCGCCGCGATCGCTGTGTCCATCGCGGTCTCGCTCATCGTCATCATCGGCCGCATGCTGGTGCGCCGGCGCGAGGAGCGCGAGCAGTGGGAGCGGGACGGCCGTCCCGAGCCGCGCGAACGCACCCCTGAGGAGAAGCAGCGCGACCGCCGCAGCGCCATCACCTGGGGCTGCCTCGTCGTGGCCGTGCCCGTGGTGCTGGTGCTGGCCTACTGGGTCAGCCGCTGAGCCCGCGCCCCGTCGCGCGCCGACTGCCCGCGTCGGCCCCGCGATGGAGGCGGACGCAGACCGAGTGGCGTACTTCGACCGGTACTGCTGAGGAATACCGGTCGGAGTACGCCACTCGGTGCAGGGACGGCCGGGCGACGAGGACGGGGCGTGCGCGGCGGGGCTCAGCACGGCCGCAATGATCGCGGGAGTCGTGCTGAGACTGTGCTCAACTCCGCGAGAAAGCCCCCGACCCAGCACTGTCAGTGCAGGGCGGGGGCTTCTCTTCGGGTGGGTCGTGAGGGGCTCGAACCCCCGACCTTCTGGGTGTAAACCAGACGCTCTGACCAGCTGAGCTAACGACCCGGAACGGGGTGCCCCGTCGAAGCGGAGCGACCCCGCCGGAACGGGGACTGCTCCGTCAGCGCGGGATGTCCCCGCCGCAACGAGGCGCCCCGTCGGTGGTGGCGATCAGTTGGTGCGGCTGGCCAGGCGGGTGCCGGTCCAGTCGGCGGCCAGCGACAGCGAGCTCATCACGCGCAGGCCTGCGATCTCGGCGCTCTCCTGCACCTCGCCCGGGGCGACATGCCCGGGCCGGCCGGCCTTCGGCGTGAGGAGCCACACAGGGGCGCCCGCCTCGATGTTGCGCAGGGAGTCCACGAGGGCGTCGGTGAGGTCGCCGTCGTCGTCGCGCCACCACAGCACCACGGCGTCGACGATCTCCTGGGTGTCCTCGTCCTCCATCTCCTCACCGATCAGGTCCTCGATCGCGTCGCGGAGGTCGTGGTCCACGTCGTCGTCGTAGCCGATCTCCTGCACGATCTGACCCGTGGTGAGGTTCAGCGCCTCGGCGATGGCGCTGGGCGTGGGGGCGTCGGCCGACGGTGACAAGAAAGAACTCCTCAAGACGTGGTGTCAGTGCGAGCGCAGCATTCCGATCGGCCTGCACGGGCCCACCGCAGGTGCTGCGCGCGCCGATTCTATGCCACGGCGCACTCTCCTGCATTCCCGGCGCCGGACGTCGGTCCCGGCGCAGGCGGCGATGTCCCGAGCGTCACAGATGAGGAGGGTCTGTGAAGGTCCTCGGCGCGTCGCACGACGGTAGTCTGGACGGAACCGAGGCCGACAGGAGCCGGGCCCACCGGCGTTCTTCAGCTCCCGCGGCCGGTCCATCGACTCCGGCAGAGAGAAGGACAGTGTGACTTCGCACGAGACCCCTCGTCCCATCGGCATCAACCTGCCGAGCCACGCGCAGGATCCGGACCCGGAGGAGACCCGGGAGTGGCTCGACTCGTTCGACGGTCTCGTCGAGCACCGTGGCGTCGACCGCGCCTCCGAGGTGATGCAGAGTCTCATCCAGCACGCGCGCGACGAGGACCTGCACCTGCCGGACTCGCTCACCACGGACTACGTGAACACGATCCCCGCGGATCAGCAGCCCGAGTACCCCGGTGACGTCGAGCTCGAGAAGGAGCTGCGCAACATCAACCGCTGGAACGCGGCGATGGTCGTCCATCGCGCCCAGCGCCCGGGCGTGTCCGTCGGCGGGCACCTCTCCTCCTACGCCTCCATCGCCACGATGTACGAGGTGGGCTTCAACCATTTCTTCCGTGGACGCAGCCACCCAGGCGGCGGCGACCATGTCTTCTTCCAGGGACATGCCTCCCCCGGCATCTACGCCCGCGCCTTCGCGATGGGCCGCCTGACCCAGGAGGACCTCGACGGCTTCCGCCAGGAGGTCTCCTCCGAGCGCGGCATGCCCTCCTACCCGCACCCGCGGGCGATGCAGGACTTCTGGGAGTTCCCGACGGTCTCCATGGGCATCGGCCCGGTCAACGCGATCGAGCAGGCCTCCTTCGACCGCTACCTGCACAACCGCGGCCTCAAGGACACCTCCGAGCAGCACACCTGGGCGTTCCTCGGCGATGGCGAGATGGACGAGGTCGAGTCCCGCGGCGCGCTCCACATCGCCGCGAAGGAGCACCTGGACAACCTCACCTTCGTCATCAACTGCAACCTGCAGCGCCTGGACGGCCCGGTCCGCGGCAACGGCAAGATCATCCAGGAGCTCGAGAGCCAGTTCCGCGGTGCGGGCTGGAACGTCGTCAAGGTGATCTGGGGCTCGGGATGGGACCCGCTGCTCCAGGAGTCCACCGACGGCGCGCTCATCGACCTGATGAACGCGACCCCGGACGGCGACTACCAGACCTACCGCGCGGAGAACGGCGCGTTCATCCGCGACAACTTCTTCGGCCGCGACCCGCGCACGAAGGCGCTCGTCGAGGACCTCTCCGACGATGACATCTGGTGGAAGCTCAACCGCGGCGGCCACGACGCCAAGAAGATCTACGCCGCCTTCCAGCAGGCGATGACGCTGAAGAACGGCAAGCCGACCGTCATCCTCGCCCACACCATCAAGGGCTATCGCCTGGGCTCGAACTTCGCCGGCCGCAACGCGACCCACCAGATGAAGAAGTTCACGCCCGAGGACCTCAAGGCCCTGCGCGACACCCTGCGCATCCCGATCTCCGACGAGCAGCTCGAGTCCGGCAGCGTCTACGACGCGCCATTCTACCTGCCGGACGACGACTCCCCGGTCATGCAGTACCTCAAGCAGCGCCGCGAGGCGCTCGGCGGCCCGGTCCCCTCCCGCAGCACCGAGCACAAGGCGCTCGAGCTGCCGGGCGACAAGGCCTACGAGGTCGTCAGGCGCGGCTCCGGCAAGCAGGAGATCGCCTCGACGATGGCGCTCGTGCGCCTGCTCAAGGACCTCATGCGCGACAAGGAGACCGGCAAGCGCTGGGTCCCGATCGTGCCCGACGAGGCGCGCACCTTCGGCATGGACTCGCTGTTCCCGACGGCGAAGATCTACAACCCGGACGGGCAGAACTACCTCTCGGTGGATCGCGACCTGCTGCTGGCCTACAAGGAGTCCGCGCAGGGCCAGATCAAGCACATGGGCATCAACGAGATCTCCTCGACCGCGGCCTTCACCGCCGCAGGCACCTCGTACGCCACGCACGACTATCCGATGATCCCGTTCTACATCTTCTACTCGATGTTCGGGTTCCAGCGCACCGGCGACTTCTTCTGGGCCGCCGGCGACCAGATGGCCAAGGGCTTCGTCATCGGCGCGACCGCCGGCAAGACGACGCTCGCGGGCGAGGGCCTCCAGCACATGGACGGCCACTCCCCCGTCCTCGCCTCGACCAACCCGGGCGCGGTCATCTACGACCCGACCTACGGCTACGAGCTCGGTCACATCATCCGCGACGGCCTGCAGCGCATGTACGGCGAGGACGACCGCCTGCAGGAGGTCTTCTACTACATCACCGTCTACAACGAGCCGATGGTGCACCCGGCCGAGCCGGAGGACCTGGACGTGGAGGGCCTGCTCAAGGGCATGTACCTCAACGAGGCCGCTCCCGAGGGCGACGGCCCGGTCGCGCAGCTGCTCGCCTCCGGCGTGGGCGTCCCGTGGGCCAAGCACGCCCGTGAGCTGCTCGAGCAGGACTGGGGCGTGCGCGCGAACGTGTGGTCCGTGACCTCGTGGACCGAGCTGCGCAAGGAGGCCCAGGAGGCCGAGAAGCACAACCTCCTGAACCCCGAAGCCCCGCGGACCCCGTGGATCTCCCAGCGCCTCGAGGGCGTCGAGGGGCCGTTCGTGGCCACCTCGGACTACGACTTCATGGTCCCGGACATGATCCGCGAGTGGATCCCGGGCCGCTACGGTGTGCTCGGCGCCGACGGCTGGGGCTTCTCCGACACCCGTCCCGCCGCCCGCCGCCATCTGAAGATCGACGCCCACTCGATGGTCGTCAAGACGCTGCAGATGCTCGCCCGCGACGGCAAGGTCGACCCCTCGGTCGTCCGCCAGGCCATCGACAAGTACGACCTGACGAACGTGAACGCCGGCGAGTCCGGCTCGTTCGGCGGCGAGTCCTGATCGCCCCCGTCGGGCCGCTCCTCCGTGCGAGGGGCGGCCCGACGGCCGCTCTCCCCCTCTCCGAGGCCCGTCTCGTCCCACGAGCGGGCCGTCCCTCACTCCCCTGGAGGTACCTGTGCTCGCGATCGTCTGCCCCGGCCAAGGGGCGCAGAAGCCCGGCTTCCTGACCCCCTGGCGCAAGCTGCCGGGCGTCGAGGAGCTGCTGGACTCGCTCTCCGAGCAGGCCGGCATCGACCTGCTGCGCCACGGCACCGAGTCCGACGCCGACACGATCCGCGACACCGCGGTCGCCCAGCCGCTGCTGGTCGCCGCGGGCATCGTCGCCGCGTCGCAGCTGCGCGCCGAGGAGGACCTCCCCGCGGCCGACGTGCTCGCCGGCCACAGCGTCGGCGAGCTGACCGCCGCCGCGCTCGGCGGGGTGCTCTCCGACGAGGACGCGATGCGCCTGGTCGCGGTGCGCTCGCGCGCCATGGCCACCGCCGCCGCGGCCGAGCCCACCTCGATGGCCGCCGTCGTCGGCGGCACCCGCGAAGACGTCCTCGCCGCGATCGAGCGCCACGGCCTGCACCCCGCGAACATCAACTCCGCCGCCCAGGTCGTCGCCGCCGGCAGCGCCGAGAAGATCGCCGCGCTCGGCGAGGACGGCCCCGCTAAGGCCCGCGTCATCCCGCTGCAGGTGGCCGGAGCCTTCCACACCCCGTACATGGCGGCCGCCCGCGAGGAGCTCGCCGCCTTCGCGCCGACGCTCTCCCCCGCCGACCCGACCCTCCCGCTGGTCTCCAACGCCGGCGGCGAGGTCGTCACCTCGGGCCCGAAGTACCTCGACGCGATCGTCACCCAGGTCGCCTCGCCCGTGGACTGGGAGGCCTGCATGGCGACCTTCCGCGACCGCGGCGTGACCGCGATGATCGAGGTCGCCCCCGCGGGCACCCTCACCGGGCTCGCGAAGCGCGAGCTGAAGGGGATCGCGCTGGCGAACCTCAACACGCCCGACGATCTCGAGGCCGCCCGCGCCCTGGTGCGCGAGCACGCCAGGCTCACCCCCTCGGACCAGGAGGCCTGAGATGGCGATCACCCTCACCGCCCCGCGGACGGTCCCCGGCTCGCAGGTCCTCGCCTATGGCGCGTCCCGCGGCGACCTGGTCGTCCCCAACGACGACCTCGTCGGCCCGATCGACTCCTCCGACGAGTGGATCCGCCAGCGCACCGGCATCGTCACCCGCACCCGCGCGAGCACCGAGGTCGGCGTCAAGGACCTCTCCCTCACCGCGGCGAAGGAGGCGATCGAGCGCTCCGGCATCGACCTGGAGACCCTCGACGCGATCGTCGTCTCGACGATCTCCTTCCCCTACCCGACCCCGTCGCTCGCGACGCTGCTCGCGGGCGAGCTGGGTCGGCCCGACGTCATCGCCTACGACATCTCCGCGGCCTGCGCCGGCTTCGCCTACGGCATCGGGCAGGCCGACTCCCTGATCCGCTCGGGCGCTGCCCGGAACGTGCTGGTGATCGGTGCGGAGAAGCTCTCGGACTTCGTCTCCCCCACCGACCGCTCGATCTCGTTCCTGCTCGGGGACGGCGCCGGCGCCGCGGTCGTCGGACCGTCCGACACCCCTCGCATCGGACCGACGGTCTGGGGCAGCGACGGCGACCACTGGGACACGATCCGCATGACCGGCTCGTCGATCGACTTCCGCGACGGGAAGTCCGAATGGCCCACCCTCGAGCAGGACGGCCGCACGGTGTTCCGCTGGGCCGTCTGGCACACCGCGAAGAAGATCCGCGAGATGCTCGAGCTCTCCGGCATCGGCATCGAGGACGTGGACGTGTTCGTCCCCCACCAGGCGAACATGCGCATCATCGACGAGCTCGCCAAGCAGCTGAAGCTGCCGGAGGACGTGGTGATCGCGCGCGACATCGCCGAGACGGGCAACACCTCCGCCGCGTCGATCCCGCTGGCCACCCACCGCCTGCTCGAGGAGGGCGCTGCGAAGAGCGGCGACGTGCTCGTGCAGTTCGGCTTCGGCGCCGGGCTCGCCTACGCCGGCCAGGTGCTGGTCCTCCCCTGACCCCCGCCCGGGCCGCCCGGTACCGCCCGGACGACTGTCACCCGCATCACGACCGGGAAGTGACATCGTTCCGCCTGACCGAAACAGCACAGCGTCCCGGGTAGTCTGTCCCCGCCACACAATCCGAACATCCCTAAGGAGCACCCATGGCACACACCGAGAACGAGATCCTCGAGGGCCTCGCCGAGATCGTCAACGAGGAGACCGGTGTCGCCACCGAGGACGTGAAGCTCGAGAAGTCCTTCACCGACGACCTCGACATCGACTCCATCTCGATGATGACCATCGTCGTGAACGCGGAGGAGAAGTTCGACGTGCGCATCCCCGACGAAGAGGTCAAGAACCTCGCCACCGTCGGCGACGCCGTCAAGTACATCGCGGGCGCCCAGAACTGAGCCCCGCCTGACGCCCGGGACGGGTTCGTCCCGGGCGTCGCCGTTCCCCGTCTGCCCCGACCCGGAGGTCCGCATGTCCGCTTCCCGTTCCCGAGTCGCCGTCACCGGCCTCGGCACCGTCAACCCGCTGGGCGCGGATGTCGCCTCGACGTGGAAGGCGGCCCTGGCCGGGACCTCCGCGGCCCGCACCCTCGAGAACGACTGGAAGGAGTCCTACGGGCTCTCCGTGGACTTCGCCTGCCGTCTGGTGCCCGGGGCGCTGGACTCCCTGAGCCGTCCCGAGTCGAAGAAGCTCGACCCCTCCGGGCAGTACGCGATGGTCGCCGCCCGCGAGGCGTGGGCCGATGCGGGCGCGCCCGACGTCGACCCGACCCGCCTCGGCGTGGTCGTCGGCACGGGCATCGGCGGCATCTGGACGACGCTGGACCAGTGGGACATCGTGCGTGAGCGCGGCGCCCGCCGCGTCAATCCCTTCACCGTGCCGATGCTCATGGCGAACTCCCCCGCCGCGAACATCTCCATGGAGCTCGGCGCCCGCGCCGGCGCGCACACCCCCGTCTCCGCCTGCGCCTCCGGCTCGGAGGCCGTGGCGCTGGGCATGGGCATGATCCGCGACGGCCGGGCCGACGTGGTCGTCGTCGGCGGCACCGAGGCGTGCATCCACCCGATGACCATCGCGGCCTTCGCGAACATCCGGGCCCTGTCCACGCGGGTCGACGATCCCGAGCACGCCTCGCGTCCCTACGACGTGGACCGCGACGGCTTCGTGCTCGGCGAGGGCGCGGCGATCCTGGTGCTGGAGAGCGAGGAGCACGCGAAGGCCCGCGGCGCCCGCGTCTACGGCTACGCCGCCGGCCGCGGCATGGCCTCCGACGCCCACCACATCTCGGCCCCGAACCCCGAGGGGCAGGCCGCTGCGGTGCGCGAGGCGGTCCAGGACGCCGATCTCGCCGCCGAGGACATCAAGCACCTCAACGCCCACGGCACCTCGACGCCGCTGGGGGACATCGGCGAGCTGAAGGCCGTCTCGGACGCGCTGGGCGGCGAGACCGACCAGATCGTCGTCACCTCGACGAAGTCGATGACCGGGCACCTGCTGGGCGGCGCGGGCGCGCTCGAGACCCTGTTCTCGGTCCTCGCCGCGCACCACCGCACCGTCCCACCGACGATCAACATCGAGAACCTCGACCCCGAGACCCCGATGACGATCGCGAACGGCGCCCCGGCGCAGCTCCCGGCGGGCGATCTCGCCGTGCTCAACAACGCCTTCGGCTTCGGCGGCCACGACATCGCGCTGGTGGTCACCACGGCCTGACCGGCACCCCTGCCGCAGCGCTCGCGAAGGGCGCCCGCTCCCCTCGGGGAACGGGCGCCCTTCGCGCATCGGAGCATAGTGCGGCCGCGGCCGACGCGCGCTCAGCTGACGCGGTGCAGCCAGCGCATCGGCACGCCCTCGCCGGCGTGGCGGTAGATCTCCAGCTCCTCGTCCCACGGCTCGCCGAGCGCGATGCCGAGCTCGCGCGGGAGGGCGCGCAGGTCGGAGCCGGCGCGCTCCATGCAGCCGCGCACGTGGTCCTCGGTGAGCACGATGTTGCCGGCGGCGTCGGTCGCGGCGTGGTGGATGCCGAGCTCGGGCGTGCAGCTCCAGCGGGCGCCGTCGACGGCGGCGGTCGCCTCCTGGGTCACCTCGAAGCGCACCTCGTGCATGCCGCGCAGGGCGCTGACCAGCCTGGCACCGGTGTCCTCACGGCCGCGCCAGGTCATCTCGGCCCGCTGCAGGCCGCGGCCGACGGGCTGGTCCTCCCAGCGGATGCGTGCGGGCATGCCGAGGACCCCGCTGGCCGCCCATTCGATATGGGGCGTGAGGGCGCGCGGGGCCGAGTGGATGTACAGAACGCCCTGGGTCATCTCGTTCCTTCCGGTGTCCGATGCGTCTTCCCCAACGAATCGGAACCCTGGACGGAGCTGATGGCAGCGCGTGCTGGTCCAAGACGAGCTTAGAGGGTCTCCCTGATCTGGCGCAACGCGCGCTTCTTCACGGAGCGCTCGAGGCCGTCGATGTAGAGCTCCCCGTCGAGGTGGCCGACCTCGTGCTGGATGAGGCGTGCGATGATCCCCTCGCCGGCCAGCTCGATCTCCTCGCCCTCGAGGTCCGTGCCCACGCAACGGGCGTAGGCGGAGCGGGTGCGCGGGAAGAAGAGCCCGGGCACGGAGAGGCAGCCCTCGTCGTCGTGCTGCAGCTCCTCGGAGAGCTCCACGATGACGGGGTTGAGGATGTAGCCGAGCTCGCCGGTCTCCACGAGGTGCCAGGAGAAGGCGCGCTGGCCGATGCCGATCTGGTTCGCCGCCACGCCCGCGCGGGCGGGGTCGTCCACGGTGTCGAGCAGGTCCCGCACGAGGGTGCGGGTACCGTCGGTGACCGTGCGGATCGGGTCGCAGGGGGTGCGCAGGACGGGGTCGCCGACGACCCGGATGGGACGGACGGTCACGCCTGCTCCTCCCCCGGCTCCACGCCGAGCACCCGGTGGGTGACCTCGACGCCGGGGACGACGCTGCGCTCGACGGTGCAGCCCGCGGCGACCGCCCGGCCGAAGACCTTCACGACCGTGGCGATCTCCTGCGCGGTGAGCCCCTCGAGCGGGAGCTGCACCTCCTCGGCGATCGACAGGTAGCGGTTCTCGGCCTCGTCGGAGGTGCCGTGGGCCCACAGCCGCGCCTCGAAGTCCTCGCCGAGGCGACGGGCGAGGTTCACGTCGCTGCTCATCCCGGCGCAGCCGATCAGGGCGAGCTTGAGCAGCTCGCCGGGGCTCGCCTCGCCCTCGCCGTGGCCGATCGGGATCTCGACGCCGCGCTGGGTGCGGCCGACGAGGGTGCGGTGGCCGGTGCGGTCCGCCCACACGCTGCCGGGGCCGAAGTCCTCCGGGAGCGGGAAGCGGTCATCGGGCAGGGAGGGCATCGGCATGCTCCTTCAGGGGACCGGAGGAAATGACTCAGCCCCGGACGAGGCCGGGGCTGAGTCTCAGGGGCTCCCGCAGTTGGATTCGAACCAACAACCCTTCGATTAACAGTCGAATGCTCTGCCGTTGAGCTATGCGGGATCGACCTGGACGACTGTAGCAGGATCGGGGCGGGGCTCGCATCCCGGAACCCCCTCACGACCGGCCACTATGACGAAGGTTACGCGCCCGCGCCGGGTCCCGTCGTGGATGCTGACGCGTCATCGACCGGACCGCCGCTCCCGGATCGAGGAGGTCGTCATTCCTCCGGAGCACCTCGAGGAGGCGGGTGGCGCCGCAGCGACCGGACAGCCCGTCCGAGGCGGAGTGCCCGCGGGGCCCGCAGCGCGGCGTCGAACCAGGTCATGCGGCCGTGCGTGGTAGATTCGTCCGGGCCCTCTCGCGGGCCACGGCCCAGTAGCTCAGCCGGTCAGAGCAGCGGACTCATAATCCGTCGGTCGCGAGTTCAAGCCTCGCCTGGGCCACCTGACCTGCAGATTCTCGACCTCGGCACCATTCGGTGCGCACCAGGTACGAGTTAAGTACGAGTTATGAACGCTCCCATGTCACTTCAGGACAGACGCGGCCACGTCGACGTCGACACTCTTGCTGTCCACGTACGAGGCCCACGAGGTTGCAGGGTCATGCCCCATGACCGACATGATGACGCGAGGATCGACCCCCGCGTCCATGAGCTGTCGCTCCACCGTTCTGCGCAGGGTATGGAATGTGACCCACGGGAACCCGGCACGGTCGAGCTTCCGGCGCACAGCCTTGCGGACTGCGGTCTGATCGGGCAGCCCACCTCGCTGCGCGGGAAACACGAACGCGGCTCCCGGAGATGCACCCTGGAGCTGAGCGTCCAGCGCCCCTCGCTGACGAGCCCGCAGCATCTCAGCCGCGGCGGGAGGTAGGGGGACGGTTCGCCTACTCGAGTCGCGCTTCAGCATCGGCCTCCACTCTCGAGTCTTCCCAGATCCGTACACCTGACCGCGGACCGTCAAGAATGAGCGTTCGTCTCCCAGGTGAACATCCACCCACCGCAGCGAATTCGCCTCGTTAATACGTAGGCCCGTGTAGGTACCGAGGATAATGAGGTCCGTCATGTCGAGTCTCTGCTGAGGGTGACGGATTCTCACCTTCTCCCGCAGTGTCGCTAGCTGCTCGTTGGTGAGTGAGTTTTTGAGCGGACGAGATGCACCGTTCTTATACGTATGCGTCTCTGGAGAAATGGTAGTCGCGGGGACGCGAAGGTTCGCTGCTGGGTCGACCGTGATGTAGCGAAGCGCAATCCCACGAGCGGTGGCTTTTCGCCAAAGAGCTCGCAAGTGGGTGAGCGACCCAGCGCCCGGTTCCGCGACGCGCTCCAGTTCGTCTGAGAGATCTGCGGGAGTCAGCTGGTCGATCGGAATCCCGTGCACACGCGACTCCTGTGGCTTTGCACGACGGATGTGGGAGCGCGCTCCAGTGGAGTCCGCGTCGTCCGCGGGAGACGGGCGCCCTGCCCAGAGGCGGGCAACCCCCAGGTACTTCGACACGGAGTTCGGGGACTTGACCTGCGGGTTACGTCCGCTTTCGATCCGCTCGACTGCCCATGCGATCAGATCACCGAGTGTCGGTACCGCATCGTCGGCATCGAAGGACCTTCGCTCGTGATCGACGACTCGCTCGAGGGCAGACTGGGCCAGCGATGGCGTCTGCGCCGACCGGGAGAGCTGCGTCATCGTCCCATCTTCAAGGCGTAGCCGACACCGCGCTCGCCACTGCCTGCCACGCTTTGCTCGCGACAGCGAAGGATCGGAGGGGTCCGCAGCTCGCCAGGGACCACCGTCAGTGCGTACGTGAAAAGCGACCGCCGTGGTTGAGCCCGGAGGAGTCTTCCTTCGGCTCATCGCGACATCAGCCGCCATTGCATAGCGGAGTCGTGGGGCGATTGAGGCAATGAAGTTACAGAAGTTCCCCCGCGAAATACGCGACGAAACTTTCTCTCACAGTCGTTGCCCCAGTAGCCTTGGGGTGCCATCCTGAAGACCCTCCTCAGAGATCTTTCCCCCGAGGGGCCTGGTAGGTATACCCCTCGGGTGTTCCACGCTCCCCCACATTAGCGCCAGAGCACGCACGGAGCATTGTCTATTCCGGCGAGCTTCTGCTCACCGTTGAGCTCGAGACCCCGATGCCTGGCGGGCGGGCCGATCGACTCAGCACAAGAACACCGTAGCGCGAGGCTGCACGCCGCCCGCACCGGGAATCGATCTGCTTGCGGGCTACAGGCGATCGACTGACTCGGTGCGGCAAGGGCGATCGAAGCCTCCTCTCCCCGGGCCCGCGGAGCCGGGCGTGCGCTTGCCTCGCAGAGTCCGAGTAGGGCCCCACGACCTCGGGCACCTGAGCACCGCGTGCCCAGAGGTAGAGAGCGCGTGCGACGGGAAGCTGACCCCGCATCCAAAAAACTAGAGCGACGGGACTGATGCGCGCTCGGGTGTCAGCTTGACCTGACCTACGGTGAGGTTTCCACTCTTGGTCGCTAGCTTCCGGTGGTGGTGAGTGCCCGCGGGGTGCGGGCGAAGTCGTAGTCGTGGGGTGTCGCGTACTCGAGGGAGGAGTGCCGACGACGACGGTTGAAGAACACTTCGATGTACTCGAAGATCGCGTTCGCGAGCTCGATGCGCGTCTTCCACTTCTTCCGGTTCAGTAGCTCGATCTGCATCGTCGACCAGAACGACTCCATCATCGCATAGTCGAGCCCATCGCCGACCGTCCCGAACGACGGCAGCAGTCCCGCTGAACGGATCTTCTGAGTGAAGACCCAGGAGGTGAACTGGACTCCGTGATCCGCATGAACGACCCCTCCTGGCCCTGGCTGACGTGCAAGGATTGCCATGTCCAGAGCGTTCACGACCAGGGTGGAGTCCTGTGTGGAGTCGATAGCCCAGCCGATGATCTTGCGGCTGCAAGCATCCAGCGCGGCGGCGCAGTAGATCTTGCCCTCCCGGGTGGGATGCTCAGTGATGTCCGTGACCCACAGCTCGTTCAGCGCGAGACGGTGGAACTTGCGGTTGACCAGGTCGTCCGCTGTGGCGACCCCCTTGAGCCGCTTGATTCTGGCTGGGCCTGGAAGGCCACTGATTCCGGCGCGAGTCATGAGGACGGAGATGAGCCGGCTGGAGCACGGAATGTTCATTCCGATGGTGAGCTCGGCGTGGATGCGGCGGTAGCCGTAGGTGCCGCTGGAGGCGACGTGGATCTCCCGGATCAGGCCGGTCAGCCAGCGGCGGCGCAGCTCAATGGCACTGGTCGGGCGCTTTCGGTACCGGTAGTAGCCCTGACGGGAGACGCCCAGTAGGTGGCAGCAGGTGCTCGTGGGTGCCCCGGCGTCGACGAGTCGGTCGATCACCGGGTGCGCCCTTTTGGGGCGACTCCTCCCTCCTCGTCGAGCCACGTCGCGGCCCGGCGGAGGATCGCGATCTCCTGCTCGAGCTGCCGGGCCCGGCCGCGCGACGCGCGGAGCTCGGCAGATTCCTGACTGCTTCGACCCGGCCGGCGGCCGTGGTCAATATCGTCCTGTCGCAGCCAGTTGTGGAGGGTGACCTCGTGGATACCGAGGTCCAGTGCGGTCTGCTTGACCTGCGGCCCCCGCGGACCAGAGCGATAGCACGGGCACGGAACTCGGGAGGGTACGGGCGGGGCGTGCGGAGAGCCTTCCATGAAGACCATCGACTAGCGACGTCAACTGGAAACCTAGCCGTAGGGCAGGTCAATGTGACGCCTACCCGCGCATCAGTCCCCAACTCCCTCCAGTGCGATGCGCCGGGCAAGCCCGCCTCGGCCCGGCATCTAGCAACTGCGCGTATGCAACTTCCAGCAGAACCAAGTCGTCGAGCCGCGGAGTGAAACCTAGACAAACCCTTGAGGCTCTTAAGGAAATCTAGAGGCTGCGTTCGAGCTTGTGAGTCACATGTTCGACGGCGCAAGCAAAGACGACACATACCGGCCGGGGGTTTTCCGGAGTGCGTGCAAAGACTCACTCAAATTGTCAAACACAACGGTCCATTCGTCCTTGGAGCCGCCGGATCGGCCAGTACGTTGATCTCGCTGCCCACGACATGAGCCGGCGCTTCGACGCTCGCCCTGCCGTCACCGTGGCACTGACGAACTCATCGACTCTCCCTCGTACCGAGCGGGAAGATTACGGAGAAGAACCATGGCCCAGAACAACACCCACCGCGCCTTCGGGCGAGCTATCACGCCTGTCGGGACTACGGGACGAGCCCTGCGGAACACCGGTGGGGCAGCTGTGCTCGGCACGGTCGTCATCGGTTCGGCCCTGCTCGCTGGACCCGCGCAGGCCGCTCCGGCCGTCTCACCCGCTGCACCCACCATCAGCGCGCAGACTGCCGCTCCGGCAACGCCGGCACCCGCCCACGCGGGGTCTGCGTTCGGGACCGAGAAGCTGCGCTGGGGTTCTCAGGGTGCGTCGGTGGAGCAGCTCCAGACCGCGCTGAATGAACACGGCACCTCACTGGATGTCGACGGCAAGTTCGGCAAGCTCACCCATGGCGCAGTGAAGGACTTCCAGCGTTCGCATGACCTGCAGGTCGATGGCGTCGTCGGCCCTGAAACCAAGGGCGCTCTGAACGGTGGCGGCGCCACGGCCTCGGGCGGCGGCACGTCCGCGCCGGCCCCGGCATCCTCGTCGAGTAGCTCGGGTCAGGCGATCGTCGACGCCGCTCGTAGCCAGATCGGCGCCTCCTACTCATGGGGCACCTCCAAGCCGGGCGTCAGCTTCGATTGTTCGGGCCTGAGCTCGTTCGCGTATGCGCAGGCCGGCATCGACCTGCCCCGCACCTCCTCGCAGCAGGAGGCGGCCGGGACCACGATCTCGAAGTCCGAGGCCCAGCCCGGTGATCTCGTGGTGTGGCCCGGTCACCTCGGGATCTACGCCGGTGGAGACACCGTCATCGACGCGGGGCGCACCCCGGGTGCGGTCACCGAGCGAACGATCTGGGGCAATCCGACCTTCGTCACTTTCCGCTGATCGCACGCCACGACGCTGACGCAGGCGGAGCCGCGACCATCGGTCTGGGCTCCGCCTTCGCGCGCAACGACGGCGCTATCAGCCCATGGTGGCGGCCAGCAGCTCGGCGCAGGCCTTCTCACAGCGTCGACAGGCGTCGGCGCACTCCCGGTTCAGGCCGATGCACTGGGTCAGGTTCGCCACCATGTCCTCGGCCAGGCAGGCGTCGGCGCAAGCAATGCAGATCTGCAGGTACTTGAAGCAGGCCTCGATGCGTTCGGCGGGCTTCTGCTGGTCGAAGGTGCCGAGGTCCTTCGACTGGGCTTTAAACATCGAAGCGACGTGTTGGGTCAAGGTTCTGCTCCTTCTCGTCCCGCACGGGCCGGGGGGTGTCTGCCCTGCAGGCGACGTTAGCCAGTACACACCGAGACGGTTAAGCGAGTGGACCGCACGTTTGGTGTCAGTGCGAGACTCCTGGTCAGTACGTTGCTCAAGACTTCAACACCTGGCCTTGAGGATATCTTGATCTGTGAGTCATAGACTCGTGGAAACTGTACTCTGACTAGGAGAAAATATGCATTCTCGTCGATCTTTCGGTCGTCTTGCAGCCGTCGTCATCACCGGTGCGATCGTCTTCGCCGGATGCACCGACAGCGGATCTAATGACAATCAGACTTCGGGCGGGCCGGAATCGTCGGAGGCGTCCGATGGAGGCGGCCACGGCGGCATGGAGCACCCAATGGACGGGGGCCCCGCACCCGAAGGGATGACCCCTGCCGAGGAACCTGAGTTCCCTGTCGGCACGAAGGTGAAGCTCACCGCGGACCACATGGAGGGCATGGAAGGCGCGACGGCGACGATCTCCGGCGCCTTCGACACAACGACCTACTCGGTCAGCTTCACGCCGACCGATGGCGGCGAGCCGGTCACCGATCACAAGTGGGTCGTCCACGAAGAGCTCGAGAACCCGGGCGAGCCGCCGCTGGCGGAGGGCACCGAGGTAGTCATCACCGCCGATCACATGGCGGGCATGGAGGGTGCTGAAGCCACCATCGACAGCGCCACCGAGGAGACCGTGTACATGGTCGACTACGAGGCCGACGGGATGATGATGACCAACCACAAGTGGGTCGTCGAGAGCGAGATCGAGCCCATCCAGTGATCACCCCACCGAGGCCCCGCGGTCCGCGCACCTCCTCCGGCGGTGAATCCCGTCGTCGCATCGTCCGGCTGCCCCGGCGATCCCTCATGATCGGCGCCGGCCTGCTCCCTCTCGTGATCGCCGGTTGCGGAACCCGCGAATCGGAGTCTGCTTCCGTCACGGGTGATCAGGACCTGCTCCAGGACTATGGCTTCGCTGACGCCGACGGGCCCGAGATCATCGACCGGCTCGAGGCGCTCGCGGTGGCCGAGCGACCGCAAGACTTGATCGCCAGCGTCACCGCGACGTCCCTCCAGCTCGAAGACGATGCAGGGCGCGAAGCTGAGTTGCCCCTTCCTGAGGACCAGTTCTACTTGTCGGTGGCACCATTCGTGGAGACCACGCACGAGTGCGGCTTCCACAGCCTGACGACGTGTCGCGGGGAACTGCGCAATCGCGAGGTCGCCGTCAACGTGGTGGACAGCAGCTCCGGCAAGATCCTCGAGGAAGGCACTCGCACCACGCACGACAACGGGTTCCTCGGTCTCTGGCTGCCGCGCGGCATAGCCGGGGAGCTCACATGCACCCTCGACGAGCTCACGGGGTCCGCCCCCATCTCGACCCAGGCGGAGGATGATCTCACGTGTCTGACCAATCTCCAACTGGCCTAACCCGACGGAGTTCTCCCCCCTCTTCTAGGCAATCGATGGCCAGCCCCGCTGCGTGGAGCGGAGCACAGCCGGGCGCGACCCGTCGGTCCCTCCTCCGACTAGGGGGAGGTCTGCTCGGCGCAGTTCCCCTCCTTGCGGCGTGCAGCGGTTCCTCGGATGCAGCGAGCGATGCAAGTGCCGGATACGTCTCCGGAGACGGTGTCGTTGTCGAGATCCCTCCAGAAGGTCGCGCCGAGCCCCTGGCGTTCCAGGGAACGACCTACGACGGAGACGACTTCGACTCCACGTCGCTGCGTGGCGCCCCCTTGGTAGCCAACGTCTGGTACGCCTCGTGCCCGCCCTGCCGAGTCGAAGCCCCTGCGCTCAAGGCGGTACACGCCGAATACGGCGCCCAGGGGGTGGAGTTCGTGGGGGTGAACACACGGGACAAGGCCGGACCAGCAGCTGCATTCGAGGAGACGTTCGGCATCACGTACCCCTCGATCCCGGACTCCGATGGGGCAGTGCTCTATTCCATGGACGGCATGGTCTCACCCAACGCTGTCCCCACTACGTTGATCCTGGATGTTGAGGGACGAGTCGCCGCCCGAATCTCGGGCGCGGCTGACCAGAGCATTCTCGAGAGTCTCCTGGACACGGTTCTCGCGGAAGGTGCTTGATGGGGGAGCTGTTCGCCACCACTGTGCTGAGTGGGCCGCTGGCCATGGCACTCCTGTTGTCCATCGTGGCCGGTCTGGTCGCGTTCCTGTCCCCGTGCGTGCTCCCGGTAGTCCCCGGTTACCTCGGGTACATCACTGGGCTCACCGGGCAGAGCACAGGATCGCGCGACGCCAGCGGTCCCGGGGAACGTCCGTGGCGCCTGGTCGCCGGGGCGGTGCTGTTCGTCGCCGGTTTCACTGCGGTGTTCCTGGTCATCGGAGGGTTCATCGGCGCTCTCGGGTCACTGATGGTCCAGTACACGAGCGTGATCAATCGGGTTTCTGGAGTGCTCGTCATCCTCATGGGCCTGGTGTTCGTCGGCATCTTCCCGCAGTTCGCCGGGGAAAAGCGGATCCGAAAACGCCCCGACGCCGGGCTCGCCGGCGCCCCGCTGCTCGGGATCACGTTCGGCTTCTCCTGGACCCCATGCATCGGTCCGACGTTCGCCGCGGTCGCGGCCCTCAGCCTCGGCGAGGCGTCCGCCAGTCGAGGCGCACTTCTCGCTCTCGGCTACGCGATCGGACTCGGGATCCCGTTCATCCTCTTCGCGATCGTCTTCCGGCGCGCCCTGGGGTTCTCGCGAGCACTGGCAAGGCATCGACGCATGCTCCAGATTGTCGGAGGGTCCGTACTCATCGCGATCGGCCTCCTACTGCTCACGGGGGTGTGGGAAACGTGGATGGCCTTGCTGCAAGTGCGGATCGGCAACTTCACCACGATCGTCTGAGAGCGGAACCGCCCGGGTGCAAAGACGACTTCAGCGGTCTTAGCTCGCTCGAGGCAGGCTGATGCTGAAGGTGGCACCTTGCCCGGGCCCGTCACTGGCGGCGGTCATGGTCCCGCCATGCGCGTCGACCAGGGCCCGGCTGATGGTCAGGCCTATGCCTGACCCAGAGTTCTCTCGGGTGCGGGAGCTGTCGGCGCGGAAGAACCGTTCGAACAGGCGGGCCCGGTCCTCCGCTCTGAACCCCTCGCCGTCATCGGTCACCGCGACCTCCACGGTGCTGCCGTGGGCCGATGCCGAGACGGTGACGGTGCCTCCGGGAGAGGTGTGTCGAAGAGCATTGCTCAGCAGGTTCCCGAGCACCTGGGCGAGGCGGTCGGGATCCGCGTGGATCGTCACCGAGTGGTGGAGGCCGATGTCTTGTCGCAATGCCACCCCGGCCGTCTCGAACCTCTCCCCCCACTCCTGCAGGGCTGATGCCAACAGGCCTTCGACGGTGATGGGTCGCAGCTCCACCGGAAGCTGCCCTTCCTCGGCCCGCGACACCTCGCTGATGTCGTCAGCCAGCCGGGACAGTCGAACGGTCTGCCCGGAGAGGGTGGGCATGGCGATCTCGGGCTCGATGACACCGTCTGCCATCGCTTCGTGATGTGCCGAGAGGGTGGCGATCGGGGTGCGCAGCTCGTGGGCGAGGTCGGAAAGGAGTCGACGTCGAGTCTCCTCGACCGCGTCCAGACGTGCCGCCATGTCGTTGAGTGTGGCGGCCAGAGAATCCAGCTCCGCCCCGGCCCCGAGGGAAGGCACGCGGGTAGAGTAGTGGCCACGGGACAGCTCATCGACGGCCAAGGTGAGGCCGTGAAGCGACTGGCGGAGCCGTCGCGCCAGGTTCCAGGTGACGACACCTGCGGCTAGAAGTGAGACCACCAATCCCACCCCGAGGGCGAGAGCGAGAGCGTCACGGTACGCACGCTCGATGTGGACGAGCTCGGAGCTATCCACGGGGAGATCGGTCTGGAGTAGGTGGTAGTGGAAGACCGCGGGCCCGATGAGCACCGTCAGCACCGCGATGGTGAGCGCACCGGCAAGCAACACGATGAGCTGTCCGATCATCAGGCGCGATGCCAAGCTGGTGCCGGGACGAACCCGTCGGGTGACTGAACTGGCTTCCGTCATGAGCTCATCCCTTCCCCATGCGATAGCCGATACCGCGCACTGTGGTGACAAACCGTGCAGTCTCAGCCGTCTCCTCGAGCTTTCGTCGGAGGTTGGCGATGTGCACATCGACGAGATGATCGTCCCCGATCCAGGTGTCACCCCAGACGGCTTCCATCAGTTGGCGGCGACTGAACGCCTGGCCCGGGCTGTGCGCCAAGGTAACCAGCAGGCCGCGCTCGGTCGGAGTCAGCGGAAGTGCGCGGCCGGCGAGCCGTACTTCCTGCGCAGTCGTGTCGATCTCGAGCTCTCCGAACGTCCGCACAGTGCTCGAGGACGCGGCCCCGGGTTCGCCGCGAGGCCGACGCAGCACAGCCTGGACCCGGGCGACGAGCTCACGCACGCTGAACGGCTTGGTGAGGTAGTCATCGGCTCCCACCGACAGGCCCACCAGGCGATCCACCTCCTCAGATCGTGCAGTCGTGATCAGCACGTAGCAGTCGGAGAACTCTCGGATCCTCCGCATCACCTCCATACCGTCGAGACCCGGAAGGCCGAGGTCGAGCACGATCACGTCCGGCGACAAGGTGCGGGCCATCTCCACCGCTTCCGGTCCGCTTCTCGCGCTCGCAGTCTCGTAACCGGCCTTCGCGAGATACGCCTGGACCACATTTGACAGCGCCGCTTCGTCCTCGACGACGAGAACCATCGCGGCCACTCGATCCACTTCACTCCTCATGAGCACCAGTGTGGTCTCCGATCCTGGACGCCGTGGGTCCGCCCCGGGGTTCAAAGCAGATCTGGATCAGATCTTGAGGAACTCTCGACGAGACCTTCGTCCGCTGCAGAGAACCTGGTGGGGACCGTATCGCGTTCGAACTTGACCCAGCGAGGAGACCTCAGATGATGCTGACAGATTCTTTGCCGTGGCTGATGTGGTTGATGCTCGCCGGTCTCCTCTTTCTCCTCTGGGCCTCCGCACTGCTGTTGACATGCGCGGTGCTGCCTGGACGTCCCCGCCGCGCTCGAAACGAGAACGAGGCGATCGGAGAGCTCTCGCTGCGCCTTGCTCGAGGAGAGATCACGGCCGAAGAGTTCGAACAGCACCGACAGCTTGTCCTGGACGCCTTCCGGGACCGACCCCCAACCTCCGCATAGAAGGACTGCAACTGTGAAGAGAATTTCCCGCCGCACCGCTATCACCGGAGGCTTCGGCGCCGCAGCGCTGACTCTCGCCGCATGCGGGAACCGCACCGTCCCCGCCGAAGCCGGCACCTTCCCGCCGGCTCCTACCCTGACGCCGAAAGCCGGTCAGGGCCTCGTCACCCAGACCCTCACCGCGGCGCCGACAACGGTCGATCTCGGAGGGAGGACGGTCTCGACCTGGGCGTACGGCGAAAGCCTCCCCGGGCCGCTGATCCGAGCCACGGCCGGGGACCTGCTGCGCATCACGCTCGAGAACCGCCTGCCCGAGGCCTCCACGATCCACTGGCACGGCATCCGACTGCACAACGCCGCCGACGGAGTGCCCGGAATGACCCAGGACCCGGTCGAACCGGATACCTCTTTCACCTACGAGTTCGTCGTCCCCGATCCCGGCACCTACTTCTTCCACTCCCACGTCGGCCTGCAGCTCGACCGCGGGCTCTACGCCCCGCTGATCATTGATGACCCCGACGAACCCGGTGGCTACGACGCCGAGTGGATCGTGACTCTCGATGACTGGATCGATGGCACCGGACAGACTCCCGACGACGTCCTGGCCGGACTGACCGGCGCCGGCGCCTCAGACGGCGGGGGCATGGATCATGGCGACATGCCGATGGGCGAAGGTAGTTCCGACGGCATGGATCATGGCGAGATGCCGATGGGCGATGAGCCCTGGGGTGACGCCGGTGATGTGGCCTACCCGCACTTCCTCATCAATGGCCGGATTCCCGAAGCACCGGAGATCTTCGAGGCGAAACCCGGCCAGCGAGTGCGCCTTCGCCTGATCAACGCCTCCGCAGACACCATCTTCGCCCTCGCGCTCGGCGACCACGACCTCTCCGTCACCCACTCGGACGGATTCTCCGTCGAGCCGGTCACCGCCAAGGCGCTGTACCTCGGCATGGGTGAGCGGTACGACGTGGCGGTCACCGTAAAGGACGGCATGTTCCCTCTGGTGGCGCGTCCCGTCGGGAAGACCAGCGGCGGCCGAGGGCTCGCCGTGCTGAGGACCGGTGCCGGGGAGGTGCCCGCTGCGGACGTCCAGGTCCGGGAACTCGACGGGGAGGTCCTCATCGGATCCACTCTGGAACCGGCCGAGGCCGCGCGACTCGAGGACCGCGCCGTCGACACCGAGCTCGAACTCGCGTTCCAGGGCTCGATGGAGCCCTACCAGTGGGCCATCAACGGAGCACCCTTTGGCCAGAACACTCCACTCAGCATCCGCGAGGGGCAGCGGGTGCGGATCATCGCGACCAACCAGACGATGATGAGTCACCCCCTCCACGTCCACGGCCACACCTTCGCCCTGCCGTCGGGACTGCGCAAGGACACGGTGATGATGGCGCCCATGGAATCGTTCGCCCTCGACTTCGATGCGGACAATCCGGGCCGGTGGGCAGCGCACTGCCACAACGCGTACCACCAGGAAGTCGGCATGATGACAGGGATCGACTACGCGTCCTGACGTCGTACGGCCACGCCCCCGAGGGCGCCACGGTGAGACCGGCTGCGTCACTGCGATCGATTCGACCGACCGTCACCTCATCGTCCGCGGCGTTCACGAACAGACGTGTGCCAGCGACCAACCTGCTCGCCGGAAGGCCCGCATGGAGCGTGCCTTCCAGTTGTCCCCCACCAGGGGAGATCCTCCGACGGTGTCGGGGAGCTCTCCGAGGTGACCGACCTCCAGGTGAGCGCCCAGACGGTTCGCCTCGTCGTCACCTCCGAGAACGAAATCGACGACACCACGGTCCTCAGCGCAGTCGAGGAGGCCGGTTGCTCGGCGGTGCGAGCCTGATGAACGCCGCAGGCCGGCTCGCTGTCTACTGTGCGGGACTGGCGGTGGCCTTCGTTAGTGCATCTGTCGCCGCCGGGGCTGTCATCCCCGCCCCAGCACCACGCTGATGATCGCGCCAGACTGCGACGGCCGCGTGTCAGATGATTCCGAGTGAGAGGGAAAGATCTCGCTATGGTGGGTTCCTCCCTATCATGGAGCCCAGAGCTCTATGTCTCGCCCTGCCGGAAGGTCGGATCGTGATGTATTTCGGGATTGTGGCCATGGCCTTGGTGGCGATGCTGGTCCTCGTGGCGCTGTTCGCAGCGCACCGTGCCTTGGCCGTTCACGCCGATCCGTTGACCTCGTTGCCTGCCCAATCTGGATGGGTGCCCCAGGAGCATGCCCTGTCGCGCTTCCACGTTCGTTGGTACCTTGCGTCCATCATCTTCCTGGCCTTCGACGTCGAAATGCTGTTCATGTACCCGTGGGCCGTGGTCGTGATTGAGAAGGGGCTCTCCGCAGTCGTCGAGATGTTCCTCTTTCTCGGCGCTCTGCTTGTCGCTGTGGCCTGGGCTTGGCGGGAAGGGGCGTTTCGATGGGCCTGAACGAACTCCTCGCCGGACTCGCCGTCCGTGCTGCCCACGTCCTCGTTATCGAGCCGCCGGGCCAGTGGTCGACACGTGTGGAGCTCGACCATCAGATGCTGCGCCGTGGATGGCGGCGGGCGTGGACCCCAGCCGATGCGGACGTCCTTGCGGTGTGCGGCGTGCCCGGCCCTGAACTGGCGGAACTGGTGGACCTCATCTGGGAGCAGATGCCCGGTCCGCGGGTACGCACCAGCATCAGCTCGCCCGACGCTGTGGCATCGGCTCTACGCAGCGCCGCAGACCTCCTTCTCGACACTCCCCGTCATAGAGCAGATGCGCAGGACCGACTGCAGGAACCTCAGCTTTCCGACGACCCCAACGGAATGGACCACGGGGACCTCGACCATGGTGAGCACGACGGGACGTCCCCCGAAGAACACCCCGGTATGAGGAACCCCGGCCATGACAAGATGGAACATGACCAGACGGACCACGAGAACCACGACGGCCATGGCGGCCACGGCGGAATGGACATGGCTCCGGCGGGTATCCCGTTGGCCCAGGCCGGGGAGGACCGTGACGGTCTGGAGATGGATGTCCTGCAACTGCCGTTGGGACCTGTCTTGCCGTTCTGGCCGGCAGGGCTGGTCCTTCGCTGCTCGTTGCAGGGCGATGTCGTGGTCGACGCCGAGGCAGCTGTGATCGATAACGGGGGCTACGGGACTCCGGAGCAGGCGAAGCGTCCCGGCCCCATGCCCGTGTCCGCGGCGGTGCGGTGCGACAATGCCCTGGCGTTGCTGGCACTTGCGGGGGCGGACGACGCGGCAGCCCGTGCCCGCCATGCCCGGGACACTCTGTTGCAGGGCGAACAAGATGCTGCCCAGGACGCCGTTGAGCGGTTGTACCGCACAGTGCGGAAATCGCGGCTGCTGCGCTGGTCTCTGCGGAGCGTTCTGCCTCTCACCTCCGCTGATCTAGAGCGTCATGGCTTGCCGAGCCGTTGTCTCGGGGACGCCCACGACCGGTTGCTGTGGAGCCTCGACGTGATCCGGGCCGAGACACGCAACGAGGAGCCCGTGGAGCCGATCGACGGGGGCGTGGTGCCTTGGGCGATAGTGCCGCACCTGGTGACAGGGTTGGAAGTGGCCTCTGTGCGGCTGGCGGTGGCGAGCTTGGATCTTGTTCCGTTCCCAGCCGTCCAGGAGACGAGGCATGTCTGAGTCCCTGGTGACGACCGTTTCTGCCGGATGGGCCGTACTGGCAGCCATCATTCTGGGTGGCCTCGCGTTCTTCGCTGTTGCTCTGGAGGCGGCATTGTCCGCTCGCGCCCACGGCGCCTCCGGTGGCTGGGTGGCGCCCGTGGCCCGCACCGCACGGCTGCTGCGGCAGCGGCGCCGGACCACCGTGGCCGCGGACACGCTGCTGTGGCGGATCGGTGGCGCAGGTCTGCTGGTCGGGGCGTTCGCAATGGTCGCGGTGATTCCGTTGGGGCGCTGGACGCTGGCGGACCTGGACGTGGGGGTGGTGTGGTTCAACGCCGTGGACGTCATGGTCTGGGCCCTGGTGTGGTTGGCCGGGTGGGGCGCAAATTCGACGCACAGCCTGGTGGGTGGCTACCGGTTCCTTGCCCATGGGCTGGCTTACGAGCTCCCCTTGATGTTTGCACTGGTGGCCCCGGCGATCGCGGCTGGCAGTCTTCGCGTCGGAGAGGTGGCTGCCGCGCAGGAGGGCCTGTGGTTCGTGGTGTGGATGCCGGTGGCGTTCCTGGTCTATCTGATCGGTGTCACCGGGTTCTCGGTGTGGGGCCCGTTCGCCCCGGCCCTTTCCGCGGACATTGCCGGTGGTGTGCTGAGCGAACTCTCCGGGGTGGACCGCCTCGTTTTCCTGGCCGGGCGCTATGCGTTGCTGGCTGCCGGGGCGGCCTTCGCGGTACCGCTGTTCCTGGGCGGGGGCGCCGGGCCCGTGCTGCCGGGCTGGGCATGGTCGCTGGTGAAGACCGTGGCGGTGCTGACCGTGCTGGTGTGGCTGCGGCGGAAGCTGCCGATGCTCCGACCGGACCGGTTCATGGAGATCGGGTGGATGATCCTGCTTCCAGCGGCCGTGCTCCAGGACCTGGTCGTGTCTCTCATCGTCGCCGGGAAGGGCTGAACCGTGCTGGTCACAATCGTGTTCTGGGTACTCGCCGTGGTGGCCGTGGCCGCGGGCGTAGCCGTGTTCGTGGTGGACTCCATGGCCCGGGCCACCTACGCCCTAGCGCTGTCGTTCATCGCCGTGGGAGTGCAGATCCTCCTCTTACAGCAGAGCTATCTCGGGGTCATCACGATCTTGATGATGGTGATGGAGATGGCGGTGATGGCCGTCTACATGGTGATGTTCATGGGCATGAACCCGGCGCTGATGCCGATGGACATGACCCACGGGAAGAAGACGGCGATCGGCGCCTCGTCCGGCGTTTTCGGGATGCTGGCTGCCGGCGCCCTGCTCATCCCCTGGCCGGAGCGACGCGGCGCCCCGCCCGAGGACCTCACGCACGCGATCGGCTTGGAGATCATGGGCGAGAAGATGCTGGTCATGGTCGTGGTGGGCGCGGTCCTGGTGGCAACCATCGTGTCCGGGGTGGTGCTGGCCGCTCATCGCACCCGCTACGACCGATTCGGTGACGACCTACGCCGCCGCCCGGCCGACGATCCCCAGCCGGGGGGTGTGGGCCGATGACCCTGGAAGCCGTGCTGGTGGTGGCCGCCGCGCTGTTCGCGGTAGGCCTCTACGGAGCGCTGTCCCAGCAGGTGGTGGTGATGGTGATGATGGGCCTGGAGCTGATGATCAACGGGGTTCTGCTGGCCGCCGCCGGATTCTGGTGGTTCCTGGCCCCGGACCCCTCCGGGCAGGTGCTGCTGCTGGTGGTGCTGGCGGCGATGACCGTGGAGATGGCCATGGGCTTCGCCGTGGCCACGCTGCTGCACCGCCGGCGCCAGACCGACATGACGGACATGGCCGAGGAGCTGTCCCGATGACCGGGGCCGAGGGTGCGTTGCTCGCCATGGTGCTGCTCCCGGGGAGCATGGGCGCCGCGCTGGCCCTGACCCGCCGGTGGGAACGCGTTGCGACACCGATCGCGGTGGCCACCGCTGGACTCACCACAGCACTGGCGGCAGTCGTCGCCCTGGCCCGGCCGGCGCTGTCGGCCCCGTTCCTGGCCGGCGCCGACTTCGCACTGGAGGTGGATGCCCTTGCGGCGCTGACCGCACCGATGATCGCCGCGGTGGCCTTCCTGGTGCTGGTCTTCGCGGCCGGGAGCATCCGGGAGTCCCGGGCCCGCTTCCACGGGCTGATGCTGATCTTCTCCGCCGCAGCCTTGGTCACGGCCTCCGCCGCCAGCATCCCGGCGCTGCTGTTCGCCTGGGAGGTGATGGGCGCGACCTCCTACGCCCTGATCGGGTTCTGGTGGCGGGAACCGCGCCGGGTCTCGGCGGGGCTCACCGCCTTCCTCACCACCCGCACCGCCGACCTGGGCCTCTACGTCGCCGCCGGCGCCGCCCTGGCCGGCGGAGCAGGCATGGCGCTGTCCGACCTCCCGGCCGCGACGGACCCGTGGCGCCACGTCGTCGCGGCCGGGATCATGGTCGCTGCACTGGGGAAGGCCGCACAGCTGCCCTTCTCGTTCTGGCTCTCCGGGGCGATGCAGGGTCCCAGCCCGGTGAGCGCGCTGCTGCACTCAGCGGCGATGGTGGCCATGGGCGGCTTCCTGCTGCTGCGCGTGGAGCCGTTGTTGGCTGCGACCGGGTGGGCCGGGCCAGTGGCCGCCTGGCTCGGGATGCTCACCGCGGTGCTGATGGGCATCGTGGCGCTGGCCCAGCGGGAGCTCAAACAACTCCTGGCGGCCTCCACGGTCGCCCAGCTGGGGTTCGTCGTTCTCGCTGCCGGTGTCGGCGCGGTCAGTGGCGGCGCGGCCCATCTGGTGGCGCACGCCTCCACCAAGGCCCTGCTCTTCCTGGCTGCCGGGGCGTGGCTGACAGCGTGGGGCACCGAAGATCTCGCGAGACTACGCGGAGTGGGGCGTCGGTGGCGGGTTGTCGGGGTCTGCGCGAGCGTGGGGGCGCTGGCCCTGGCGGGGATCGCCCCGCTGTCCCTGTGGGCGACCAAGGACGCCGTGCTGGCTGCTGCGCTCGAGGCCTCCCCGTGGCTCTACGCCGCCGGGTTGCTGGCGTCCGCCCTGTCGGCCGCCTATGCCGGCAAGGCCCTGTGGGCGATCTGGCGCCGCGGGGACGGCGCGGGAGTCCGTGCGGGCGGCACCGGCCAGGTGGGGGCCGTGGAGCAGGCGCCGCTGGTCGTGCTGGCCGCCGGCGCGGCCGGGCTCGTCGTGCTGGCTCTGCCCCCGCTCAGCCGGGCCCTCGCCCAGACACTGGGCGGGCACGGCGAGGTCTCGGCCGTCGAGCTGGCTCTCTCGGCCGTGATCGCGGCCGCCGTGCTGCTGCTTTTGCTGCGGCTACGCGCCCCCGAGCCGAGATGGGCCCGTGAGTGGCTGGGGCTGGAGAGGATCGCGCATGCCGTCGTCGTCCGCCCGTCCCTGTCCCTGGCGCACGCCCTGGCTCGGTTCGATGACCACGTCCTGGACCGCACCGTGATGGCCGCCGCCGGGGCGGTGCCTGTGCTAGCGCGGATCGCCGCCCGTGCCGACGACCGAATTCTCGACGGCGGGGTCGACGCCACCGCGCACGCCGCCGACGTGACCGGTCAGCTGGCGGCGAGGGTCGATGACGACGGGGTGGACCGTGGGGTGGAGATCCTCGCCGGTAGGGTCCGCCGGCTCGGGCATCTGGCCCGGATCCCGCAGACCGGAGCCATCCACCAGTACTTCCTCCAGGCCGTCGCGGTCCTCACGATCGGCGTCGTGGCCTGGTTCGTCTATGCAGTGATGGGATGAGCATGCTGAGCCTGATCGTTTTCCTGCCCCTGGCCGGCGCCATCGTCCTGGCGGCGATGCCGGCGATCGGCCCCGCGGTCGCCCGCTGGGCCTGGGTCGCCGTGAGCGCGGTCGAGCTGGTGCTCGTCGGAGTGCTGTGGGTCGGTTATGAGGACCCGGGGCAAAACGCACTGGCGTACGACCAGCAGGTGCCGTGGATCCCGGGGGTGAACAGCAGCTATCACGTGGGAGTGGATGGTCTCTCGTTACCGCTGGTGGCCATGACGACGATCGTGTTCCTGGCCTGTGCCGTCTACGCTCTGCGCCAGCCCGACCGGCCCCGGATTCAGGCGGCCCTGTTCCTGTTCCTGCAGGGCGTGAGTCTGGGGGTGTTCGTGGCAGCCGACCTCATCCTGTTCTTCGTGTTCTTCGACCTCTCGATCGTGGGCATGTACTTCGTGATCGCCGGATGGGGCCATGGCAACGCTGCCCGCTCGGCCCTGAAGTTCTTCCTCTACACGTTTCTGGGATCACTGGCCCTGCTGCTGGGCTTTATCGGGCTCTACGTGGCCGCCGCACCGCACACCTTCGACATCCCTGAGCTTGTCGCGGCCACCCCGCTCGATGACAGCCCGCTGACCGGGGGGCTGGTGCTGGCGGCGATCGTGGTCGGTCTCGCGGTGAAGACCCCCACCGTTCCCTTCCATACCTGGTTGCCGCCAGCCCACACCGACGCCCCGGCGACCGGTTCGGCCGTGCTGGCTGCGGTGTTGCTGAAGATGGGGACCTACGGGTTCGTGCGCATCGCCATGCCGATGCTCCCGGAGGCGTGGCGGTCCTGGGCCTGGGCGATCGTGGCGATCGGTATCGTCTCGGTGCTGTACGGAGCGTTCGTGGCGCTGGCCCAGACGGACCTCAAGCGGATGGTCGCCTACACCTCCGTCAACCATATGGGCTACATCGTCCTGGCCCTGGGTGCGGCGGGTCTGGTCGCCGAGGGTGCCGAGCAGGCCCGCTCGGTGGCGGTCACCGGTGCGGTGGTGCAGATGGTCAGCCACGGGTTGATCACCGCCGCGCTGTTCCTGCTGGCGGGGGTGATGCAGGATCGGGCCGGCACCTATGACATGGGTTCCTACGGAGGCCTGGCCGGTCCCGCGCCGCGGTATGCGGCGCTGTTCGCGGTCGGGGCCTTCGCCTCCCTGGGCCTGCCCGGGTTCTCCGGCTTCATCGCCGAGTTCCAAATCTTCGCCGGCAGCATCGCGGTCGCCCCGGTCACCGCCATCGCCCTGCCGGGCATCCTGGTCACGGCCGCCCTGTTCCTGCGGGCGCTGCAGCAAGTGTTCACCGGCCCCACGGAGGGCCGATCGCCCGGGTTCGCGGATCTGCGCGTCCGGGAGCTGTGGTCGGTCGGTCCGCTGCTGGCCCTCTCCGTGCTCATCGGGGTGCTGCCTCGAGTTCTGCTCGAGGTGATCGAGCCGGCCTCCGCGGCCCTGGTCTCCTTGGTCGGGAGGTAGCCGGTGGAGGCCTCGATGCAGATGCGGCCCGCCCTGCTGCTGCCGGAGATCCTCGTCTTCGTCGGCGGTCTGGTGGTGCTGCTGGGCGGCTCGTTCCTGCCCCGTCAGCGGCAGTGGATCGCCCGCGCCGTGGCCGCGGTCGCCCTGCTCGGTGCCACGGTCGCCGCAGCCGTGGCGATGGCCGGCCCCGAACAGAGCGCGTTCTCGGGCACCTTCGCTGTGGACGTCGCCACCGGAGCCGCCCGGATAATCGCGGCCCTGACGACCCTGTTGGTCCTCGGGGTGGCCTCCGGGGAACTCGCTGGCTCGCGGCGAGAGTCCGACATCTACGCGCTGCTGCTCTTCGCCACCACCGGGGTGATGGTGCTGGCCGGAACCACCGACCTGCTCGTGCTCGTGGCCGGATTCCTGCTGGTCAGCATCCCCTTGTATGGGATTGTCGGCCTGACCGGCGGCCGGTCCGGGGCCGAAGCGGCGATGAAGACCTACCTCATGGGCGCGTTGTCCGGAATCCTGCTCATGCTCGGGGTCACCGTGCTCTACGCCGTGGCCGGGGGCACCGACTACGCCCTGCTGCGGGACGCGCTGCCCGGGGCCCCGGCCGCAGCCGTGGGGGTCGGCGTGCTGGGCGTGCTCGCCGGGTTGCTGTTCAAGGCCGGCGGCGTGCCCCTGCACTTCTGGATACCCGACGCCGCACAGGGCACCGGCGGCACCGCCGCGACGTTCCTGACCACGGTCCCCAAGATCGGAGCGCTGGTAGCCGTCTACCGATTCGTGGCCACGATCTCCGAAGGCGACGGCTCCTGGCTGGTCGTCGCAGGCGTGCTGGCCACGACCTCCATGGTCGTGGGCAACCTTGCCGCATACTGGCAGACCGATCCCCGCCGGCTGCTGGGCTGGTCGACCGTGGCCCAGGTCGGGTTCCTGCTCGTCCCGGTGGCCGCGGCGGGGCGCAGTGGGCTGGCACTGCCCTCATTCTTGTTCTACCTCGCCGCCTATGCCCTTGCCAATGTCGCCGCCTTCGCCGTCACCGCAGCGCTGCCCCACCACCGCGAGCTGAGTGACTACCGAGGTCTGGCCCGGTCCCGCCCCGGGCTGGCCCTGGCTCTGCTCGTGGCGCTGCTGGGCCTGGTGGGCACCCCACCGCTGGCCGTGTTCGTCGGCAAGCTCACCACCGCCACCGCCGCCTGGGACGGCGGGCACGGCTGGTTGGCGCTGGTCGTGATGCTCAACAGCGTGCTCAGCCTGTTCTACTACCTGCGCTGGTTCGCGCCCGCGTTCGCCCGTCCTACCGATAACGGCGCTAACTTCCCCGGCCCGGGCGGAACGGCCACCTGGCCGGCAGCCACCGCCGGGGTGGCTGCCACCGCGAGCCTGGGGCTCGGCATCCTGGCCGGTTTCCTGTGGGCGGCTCTGGAAGGACCCCTGCTGTTCTAACGACGGCGTCGGCATGGACGTTGCCATCGCTTCCATCGGCGTGATCCTCGCGTCTGACCCGCAGCTGCCGGATGCGGTGGGCTCGTCTCTGACTACAGCAGCGCAGCCGGCGTTCACCAGCGGGCTGAACACCGCCGGCATGGTCTCCGCCGTCATCGCCGCTCTCGCCGCACTCGTTGCCGCTACGCGGTTGCGCCATATCCGACCCACCGGTGAGTCCGCGTGCGAATCGAGGTCCTCCGAGGAATCCGTGCGGTGAGTGGAGCCGGCGAGCCGATGCCCGGCACTCGCAGCCACAGAGCTTGCGTGATACCGGGAGGGGGTATAGCCTCAATCCCGGAAAGATACCCCATAGGGGTATACAAATTAAGAGGAGCACGACCATGACGACGACGAACGAGTACCAGGTGACCGGAATGACCTGTGGGCACTGCGAGATGTCCGTCCGCGAGGAGGTC
>NZ_KV788775.1:47963-60267 GCF_001807385.1 Brachybacterium sp. HMSC06H03
CTGCGAGATGTCCGTCCGCGAGGAGGTCGGTGAGCTCTCCGGGGTGACTGACATTCAGGTCAGCGCCCAGACGGGCCGCCTCGTCGTCACCTCCGAGGAGCCCCTCGATGACGCACAGGTCCTCACCGCGGTCGAGGATGCCGGCTACTCGGCGGTCAAGACCCGATGAATGCCGCGGGACGACTGATCGCCTACGGCGCCGCGGTCGCAGTGACCTTCGGCGGCGCATTCGTCGCAGCCGGCGCCGTCGTCCCGGACCGGGTCGTCGAGCGATGGTCAGCGCAAGCAGCCGACACATCGCACGACGATCCCGACCACGGTGGAGGCGCGGATACGCAGCCCGAGCCCGCACCGCAGAAGGGAGTATCGATGTCATCGCAGGGATACGTGCTGTCCAAGGTCTCCGCTCCGCAGTCCGCTGAGCAGGCCGGAGAGCTCGCCTACACGATCACCGGGCCCGACGGGAGCCCCGTCACGGAGTATCAGGAGGCTCATGAGAAGGAGATGCACCTGATCGTGGTCCGCACCGACGGCACCCAGTACCGCCATGTGCACCCGGAGCTGGACCCATCCACCGGCAGCTGGTCCCTGCCCTGGCAGTGGGAGGAAGCCGGTACGTACAAGATCTACGCCGACTTCGCCCCCACCGGCGACGGCGAGGACACCCTGACGCTGTCGCGAACCGTTGACGTTGCCGGCGAACTCACGCCGGTCACCGACCGTCCCCTCTCCGCGAAGGACGAGGTCGACGGGTTCGAGGTGACTCTGGACGGAGAGCTGACTGCCGGGACATCCAGCGACCTCACGCTGAGCGTCACCCAGGACGGCGCTCCGGTGACCACCTTGGAGCCCTACCTCGGCGCCTTCGGCCATCTCGTCGCCCTGCGCGAGGGCGATATGGAGTACCTCCACGTCCACGCCGAGGGCGAGGACCCGGCTGCCGGGGAGACCTCCGGCCCGGAGATCTCCTTCATGGCGGAGGCCCCTACGGCCGGCCGCTACTACCTCTATCTGGACTTCCAGATCGATGGCGAGGTGCACACCACGCAGTTCATCGTCGAGGCGGAGCAGGGCACCGAGAACGAGAGCGCCGATGCGCACCCGGACGGTCACTGACCCCTCCGGGCCGGATCGACCTTCGCAACAGATCGGAAAGGACCTGGAGTGAACACCGAAGCACCGCTCATCGCGGAGGCCGGCATCGAGTTGGAAATCGGCGGCATGACATGCGCATCCTGCGCGAACCGGATCGAGCGGAAACTCAACAAGCTCGACGGCATCACCGCGACCGTCAACTACGCCACCGAGAAAGCCAAGGTGACGGCCCCAGAGGGCTACGATCCGCAGCTGCTCGTCAGTGAAGTCGAAAAGACCGGCTACACCGCCGCGCTACCCAAGCCCACCACCGGCAAGGACTCAGCGAACACGCCTGGGGACGATCAGGAGGACTCCGACCCGGAGCTGACCTCGCTACGCCACCGGCTGATCGGTGCGGTCGCGCTGACCGTCCCGGTCATCGCCATGGCGATGATCCCCGCCCTCCAGTTCCCCTACTGGCAGTGGCTCTCGCTCGCGCTCGCAGCGCCGGTGATCGTGTGGGGTGCGTGGCCGTTCCACAAAGCGGCCTGGACCAACCTCAAGCACGGCGCCGCCACCATGGACACGCTCATCTCCATGGGCACCTCCGCCGCCCTGCTGTGGTCCCTGTACGCGCTGTTCTTCGGCACGGCCGGCACCCCCGGCATGACCCACCCCTTCGAGCTGACGATCGCCCCCTCCGACGGGGCGGCAAACATCTACCTCGAAGTCGGCGCGGGCGTGACGATGTTCATCCTGGCCGGCCGCTACTTCGAGAAGCGCTCCAAGCGCCAGGCCGGCGCCGCCCTGCGCGCCCTGCTCGAGCTCGGCGCGAAAGAGGTCTCCGTGCTGCGCGGAGGCCAGGAGCAGAAGATCGCCGTCGACGACCTCGTCGTGGGTGATGAGTTCATCGTCCGGCCCGGAGAGAAGATCGCCACCGACGGCACCGTCACCTCCGGAACCTCCGCGGTCGACGCCTCCATGCTCACCGGGGAATCCGTCCCCGTCGAGGTGGGCGAGGGTGACATCGTCACCGGTGCCACCGTCAATGCCGGTGGGCGGCTCGTGGTCCGTGCCACGCGCATCGGCTCCGATACGCAGCTGGCGCAGATGGCGAAACTCGTCGAGGACGCCCAGACCGGCAAGGCCGAGGTCCAGCGCCTAGCCGACCGCATCTCCGGGATCTTCGTGCCGATCGTCATCCTGGTCGCCGCGCTCACCCTCGGCGGATGGCTCGGCGCCGGGTTCCCCGTCACCGCGGCCTTTACTGCCGCCGTCGCCGTACTGGTGATCGCCTGCCCCTGCGCGCTGGGTCTGGCGACCCCGACCGCCCTGCTGGTCGGCACAGGCCGCGGCGCCCAGATGGGGGTGCTCATCAAGGGCCCCGAGGTGCTCGAGTCCACCCGCAGGGTCGACACCGTGGTGCTGGACAAGACCGGCACCGTCACCACCGGCAAGATGACCCTCACCGACGTCGTCACCGACGAGGGCACCGATCGGGCCGAGCTGCTGCGCCTGGCCGGCGCCGTCGAGGACTCCTCCGAGCACCCGATCGCCCAAGCGATCGCCAAGGGCGCCACCCAGGAGGTCGGCCAGCTCCCGACATTGTCGGAGTTCACCAACGTCGAGGGGAAGGGCGTGCGCGGCACCGTCGAGAACCACTCGGTCGTCGTGGGCCGCGAGAGCCTCCTCGCCGAGACGCAGATGACGCTGAGCCCTGCGGTGGCCGCTGCGAAGACGGATGCCGAGGAGCAGGGCAAGACCGTCGTCGCCATCGGCTGGGACGGGATCGCCCGCGGAATCCTGGTGGTCGCCGACACGGTCAAGCCCACCAGTGCAGAGGCCGTTGCCGCGATGAAGGAGCTGGGGCTGATCCCGGTCCTGCTGACCGGCGACAACGAGGCCGTGGCCCGTCAGATCGCCGCCGAGGTCGGCATCGACGAGGTCATTGCCGAGGTGCTGCCGTCGGAGAAGGTGGATGTGGTCTCCCGCCTCCAGCGCGAGGGTCGCATCGTCGCGATGGTGGGCGACGGCGTCAACGATGCCCCCGCCCTGGCTCAAGCCGACCTGGGACTGGCGATGGGCACCGGTACCGACGTGGCGATCGAGGCCAGCGACATCACGCTGGTGCGCGGTGACCTCCGAAGCGCCGTCGACGCCATCCGCCTGTCCCGCAAGACCCTCGGCACGATCAAGACCAACCTGTTCTGGGCCTTCGCCTACAACACGGCCGCAATCCCGATCGCCGCGCTCGGCATGCTCAACCCCATGCTGGCCGGCGCCGCGATGGCCTTCTCCAGCGTCTTCGTCGTCGGCAACAGCCTGCGCCTGCGCGGCTTCACCTCCATCGCGAAGAACTGACTCAGCCTGCACGACACCCCAATGGAAGGAAAACTATGCACGACACCACCGACCAGTCCTCCAACTGCTGCGGCGGCCACGCCTCCCCCGCTCCCGTGGCGAAGGAGGGACGCCCGAGCCTCGTGGGCCCCACGGACGACATGGCCATCTGCCCGGTGATGGAGGGCCGGACGGTCGTCAAGAGCGTCGCCGAGGCCGCGGGCCTGTTCCGCGACTACGAAGGCACTCGCTACTGGCTGTGCTGCGCCGGCTGTGGCCCCCTGTTCGACGCCGACCCGCAGAAGTACGTCGCCGCCTGAACAACCACCCACGAGCGGGAGGGGTGCACCGCCTGGCAGTGCACCCCTCCCCCGTCCACATCGGAGCTCCACCGTGTCCGCCACGACGCACGTTCTCGTCATCGGTGCCGGTGCCGCGGGATCCGCCGCCGTCCGGGAACTCGCCCCGCAGGAAAAGATCACCACGACGGCGATCATCGATGCGGAAATCGCCCCGTACAACCGCACGCTCGTCAACAAGGCCGTCGCCACCGGACTCATCGACACCCACCAGGCACAGCTCCCGCCGCTGCCCGGCAGCGTGGTCCGCGACAGCGTCCGCGCGGTCGATCCTCGTGAGCAGACCGTCCACCTGCGCTCCGGAGCCCGCCTGGACTATGACGCCCTCATCGTGGCCACAGGAAGCGCGCCACGCCCCCTCCCTTCGGGCGTCGCCGCCCCCGCAGCCGTGGACAGCGCTCGGATGACGCACCTGCACTCGCTGGACGATGCGCTTCGTGTGCGCGCCGCCCTCGCGGCTACGACCTCCCCAAGGGTCCTTGTTTACGGGGCCGGAATGATCGGAGCCGAAACCTCGGGGATACTGCGCGATGCCGGGTGCCAAGTCACTCTCGCCGCCTCATCCCCCGTCCCCGGGATCACCGCGTTCGGCGCAGCGGTCGCGGAACAGCTCGCCCGCGCCCATCGCCGCGCCGTCACCACCCGCTTCGGTCACACGTTGACCCACCTGGATCTCGAGAAGAACGAGGTGCGCGCGGAGTTTTCCGATGGCCACGTGGCCACGGTGGACCTGGTCATCACCGCTCTGGGCACGATCGCGGTCAGCCCCTCCCCCTGGAACGGTCCGATCGCCGTGGATCACCGCCTGCGCAGTCGCACCCACGATCACATCTACGCCGCAGGAGGTGTCGCAGTCCACGAGTCCGACGGACTGACCTGGCGCATCGATCACTGGAGCGATGCCGAGGCCCAGGGCGTTCACGCCGCCCGCAGCCTCCTGGCCTCGATCGGCCTCGCAGACTCCCCGGGCATCTACCGGCCGCGCGCCCTCTACAGCGCACAGATCCACCAGCATCTCTACCTCGCCGCGGGACACACCAGCCACTCCGAGAACGTGCAGACCACGTCCATTGTTCCCCTGGTCCTCACTCATGAGCGAGCGGGACAGCTCATCGGCGTCAGCGGCCTGGACGCCGGCGCCGCGGTGATGGCTCTCGTGCCGGAACTCCATAGCTCGATCGAGTCGATGCCGAGAGCGGAATCCACCCCCTCGACAGATACCCCCTAGGGGTATATGGTGTCGGCATGAACGCTGGCAACCACACCCACCGCCACGACCACGGGGAACTCGGCACGCAGCACGACCACCATTCCCCAGCACCCCATGACAGCCGCACCGCCATCGCTGAGCAGGACGCCCCCGGCGCACACCACGACCATGGATCGCACCGAGGCCATGAGGGCCACTCCGGACACGAGAGCCACTCCGGGCACGGTGGTCACTCCGGTCACGGGGACCACGTCGCACAGTTCCGACAGCTGTTCTGGCTCAACCTGTTCATCGCGGTGCCCGTCGTCGTCTTCTCCCCGATGTTCGCGATGCTCCTCGAATACAGCGTTCCCGACTTCCCCGGCGCACTGTGGATCGCCCCGATCCTCGGCAGCGTCATGTATGTCTGGGGCGGCCGCCCGTTCCTCACAGGTGCTGTCTCCGAGATCCGTTCCCGCCAGCCGGGGATGATGCTCCTCATCGGGCTCGCGATCACGGTCGCGTTCATCGCCTCCTGGGGTGCCACTCTCGGGCTCCTGGATCACCAGTTGGAGTTCTGGTGGGAGCTGGCTCTGCTGATCGTGATCATGCTGCTCGGACACTGGGTCGAGATGCGCTCCCTCGCGCAGACGACCTCCGCGCTCGATTCCCTGGCCGCGCTGCTCCCCGATGAGGCGGAGCGCATCGAAGGCGATGATCTCGTGAGCGTCTCGCCGAGCGAGCTGCGGCACGGTGACCTGGTCCTGGTGCGCCCAGGCGCGAGCGTTCCCGCGGACGGCACGATCCGTGAGGGTCGCGCCGATGTGGACGAGTCCATGGTCACCGGCGAATCCCGTCCGGTCACACGCTCCGCCGGAGACTCCGTCGTGGCCGGCACCGTCGCCACCGACTCCAGCCTCCGCATCGAGGTCACCGCCACCGGCGACGACACCGCCCTGGCCGGCATCCAGCGCCTGGTGACCGAAGCGCAGAACTCCTCCTCCCGAGCTCAGCGAATCGCCGATACGGCGGCCGCGTGGCTGTTCTGGTTCGCGCTCGGCGCCGCCGTGATCACCGCGATCACCTGGTCACTCCTCGGCATGCCCGATGATGCCGTCGTCCGCACGGTGACCGTGCTGGTGATCGCCTGCCCCCACGCGCTCGGTCTCGCGATCCCGCTGGTCGTCTCGATCGCCACCGAGCGGGCCGCCCGCGGCGGCGTCCTGGTGAAGGATCGCCTGGCACTGGAAGCGATGCGCACGGTCGACGCCGTTCTGTTCGACAAGACCGGCACCCTCACCAAGGGCGAGCCCGCCCTCGCCGAGATCATTCCTCGCCATGCGCAGGAGTCCGAGGTGCTGGCCCTGGCCGCCGCCGCCGAGGCGGAGAGCGAGCATCCGCTCGCCCGCGCCATCGTCGCCAAGGCACAGGCCGACGGAATCCAGGTCCCTGCGGGCTCCGACATCAGCTCCACTCCCGCGCTTGGCGTGAGCGCCCGGGTGGACGGGCACGAGATTCGCGTCGGCGGCCCCCGCCTGCTCGAAGAGACCGGAACTGGCGAGATCGAGGAGGCCGAGACCTGGCGAAAGGAGGGCGCGATCATCCTGCATGTCCTGCGCGACGGGGAGGTGATCGGCGGCCTCAAGCTCACCGACGAGGTGCGTCCCGAGTCCCGCGAGGCGATCGATGCTCTGCACGGCCTGGGTGTCGAGGTCGTCATGATCACCGGTGACGCCGAGGCGGTCGCGAACAGCGTCGGTCGCGAGCTCGGCATCGACCGCGTCTTCGCCGGCGTGCGCCCCGAGGACAAGTCCTCCAAGGTGGCCCAGCTCCAGAAGGAGGGCAAGAAGGTCGCGATGGTCGGCGACGGCGTCAACGACGCCCCCGCTCTCGCCCAAGCAGATGTCGGCATCGCGATCGGTGCCGGCACCGATGTCGCGATCGCCTCCGCAGGCGTGGTGCTCGCCAGCTCCGATCCGCGCTCGGTACTCTCGGTCATCGAACTCTCCCGCGCCGCATACCGGAAGATGAAGCAGAACCTCTGGTGGGCCGCTGGCTACAACCTGCTGTCCGTGCCGCTGGCAGCCGGAATCCTCGCCCCCATCGGGTTCGCACTGCCAATGTCCGTCGGAGCGATCCTGATGTCCCTGTCCACCGTCGTCGTCGCCCTGAACGCCCAGCTCCTGCGACGCCTCGACCTGCGTCCCGAGGCGACCGCCGCTGCCGTACGCAATCGCCGCTAATGCCCCTACATCGAACGGAATCGATCATGTCCACTGTCCCGGAAAGCACAGAAGACCGGGCCTGCCACAGCGGGCCTCACGGGTACATTCTAGACAAGCCTCGCTACCTCAACCGACTCAAGCGCATCGAAGGTCAAGCTCGTGGAATCTCCCGCATGGTCGACGAGGACGTCTACTGCATCGACATCCTCACTCAGATCTCGGCCCTGAACAGTGCACTCGAGAACGTTGCGCTGGGCCTGCTCGATGACCACCTCCGACACTGCGTCGTCGATGCGGCCCGCGAGGGCGGAGACGAAGCCGAGATCAAGCTCAAGGAGGCCTCCGACGCAGTTCGACGTCTCGTCAAGTCCTGAATCAACTGACCGCGAGCGACGACCCAGTCGATCATCTGGACAGCTGCGGAGCTAGCTGTATGAGGTCATGACGTTGTCGACACGTTCGTGGACTCGGGTGGCCGGGGGCTGATCAGCGCAGGCGGTATGCGGCCGATGATAGTTGTAATGGTGGACCCAGACGCTGATCGCTTCGCGGCGCTCGCCCTCGGAGTAGAAAGCGTGGGCGTAGAGGCATTCCTCGGCGAGGATCCGCTGGTAGCGCTCGACTTTCCCGTTGTGCCGGGGCGTGTAAGGCCGGGTCCGCTGATGCCGCGACGCATGCGCGTTCACGGCGCGCACGAACGTCTTCGCGCGGTAGTTGGTCCCGTTATCGGTGACCACCCGGACCAGGCGATTGATGCCGTGCGCAGCGAAGAACGCCCTGGCCCGGGAGAAGAAACCGATGGTGATCGTGGCGGTCTCGTTCTCGAGGGTCTCGGTGTAGGCGAGTCGGGAGTAGCCATCGATTGCGGAGTGCAGGTAGGTGTAGCCCACGCGCTGCTTGCCCTTCTTCGCGCTGCCGCGGCCGTGGAGTCGCCAGCCTCCACCGGCGGGGATCTGTCCGACCTTCTTCACGTCCAGGTGGACCATGTGACCAGGGAAGCGGGCAATGATCTTCCCGGTCTCGCGGTTATTCTCTCCGGTCGGGTCGAGGTCTCGGCGGCGGGAGATCCCGAGGCGCTGCAACCAGCGCCCGATGGTGCGGACGCAGTAATGGTGGCCGCGACCGGCGAGCCCGAGTGCGATGCGACGGGCCGACCACTTCTCTTCTCGCCGCCAGGAGTCGATGAGTTCGAGGACCTCGATCGGTGGCCGCGAAGGACGTCTGGCAGGAGCGCTGGTGCGGTCTTCCAACGCTTCGGCGCCGTCGTCGCGGTAGCGGTGCACCCACTTCGTCAGAGTCGAGCGGGCGACGCCGGCTTCGGCGGCGACATGCGCGATAGGTCGGCCATCATTTTCGACACGTTGGACCAGGCGGAGTCTTCCGGCAGGGTTCAGCGGCGAATTACGGTGGGTCATGGAACGGTTCTCTTCCAGCAGATGGACGGCTTCAGCACCACCCATCGTGCCGGTCAGGGACCCGTTCCTTCATCCCGACCCCGTGACTACAACGTCATGACCCGCAACACCTAGAGCTGTTCTTCGACCTGGTGTGAATCGCCCCGGGTTTTTTAGAGGCTCGCAAGTGCCGCGTCGGCGGTCGCTGGCACGGTCTGGTGGAGATAGTAGGTGTCCTCGAGTTCGACGGGCGGGATCATGCCGATCTCGCCGTGGAGGCGACGATGGTTGAACCGGTCGATGTACTCCGCGGTCGCGATCTCGAGGTCGTCGATGTTCTTCCGCGGGCCGTGGTTGCGGATCAGTTCGGCCTTGAACAGCGAGTTGAATGCCTCAGCCAGGGCGTTGTCGTAGGAGTCGCCGGTCGAACCGACGGACGCGACCGCGCCGGCTTCCGAGAGGCGCTGGGGCACTCTGTCGACTCTGGCACTAGCGGGACTCGTGATCGCCCGATCCGTGCGAGCATCACGAGAGTCGACAACAGGAGAGGTCCAGAATACGAACTCTCCCTCGTAAGGCCCATCCCAATCCACCCCAATACCATCCACCTGGACCCCCTCGGCAGTATCTCAGTAGCCGCGGCATTGATCGCGATTGGCCTGCAGATCGCCACCGACGGCATCGGCATCCCTCGGAGCACGTGGCTAGGAGTCGTCGTCCTGCTCGCCGGGGTCGCGCTGCTGTCGCTCGTGGCGCTGCAATGGCGCGGAGCGAGACGCCGACGCGCGGGACGCGTTGGAACCCACGAGAAGGCGCGCCGGTAACATCACCGCATGGGCATCCTCGTGGACATAGTGGTCGAGTTCGTCGTCGCCCTGTTCATGCCATCCAGGAGACGTAAGCGGAGGCGGTCGACGGACTGGTGATCGGGTACGCAGAGGGTACGCAGTAGCGCCGAAAGCGACCCTCGCCAGCAGATGTGAGCCCGCATTGCAAACGAGCACTGAACTGCATCTCTATCAACTGGGCTGGTCGCGACGATGACAGAATCGGAATCATAATCCGTCGGTCGCGGGTCCAAGCCCCGCCTGGGCTACGCCTCCCCCTTCGTCGGCATCCGCCGCAGCAGGTGGCGCAGCGCGTGCTCGAGCTCGGGGTGAGCAGGCTCGAAGCCGCTCCTGCGCAGCCGGGCGTCCGAGACGTCCTGGTCGGTGCGGATCAGCTCGTCGGCCCCGGCGCGGCCGAGCACGAGCGCCGGTCCGGCGGCGGGGACGGGCAGCAGGGCGGGGCGGTGCAGCACCCGCCCGAGGGTGCCGGCGAACTCCCCGGCGGTGACCGTCCCCGGCGCGACCGCGTTCAGCGGCCCGTCCGCCGTGCTCGAGAGGATCACGTGGGCGTAGGCCCGGACCATGTCGTCGAGAGAGATCCAGGAGACGGCCGCGTCCCGCGCGGTGAGCCGACCGCCCACTCCCGCGAGGAACAGCGGAAGCTGCGGCAGCAGCGATCCGCCGCCGTCGCTGAGCACCAGGCCCGTGCGGAGCAGCACCACCCGCAGTCCGGCCTCGCGCGCCGGGCTCGTCGCGGCCTCCCAGTCGCGCACCACCTCGGCGAGGAAGCCCTCCCCCGGGTCGGAACCCTCGACCAGCTCCTCCCCCGGCCGTCGCGGCCCGTAGTACCCGATGGCGGAGGCCTGCACGAGGGCCGTCGGTCCGTCGGCCATGCCGGCGAGGGTGCGGGCGAGGAGCGCGGTCCCCGCGAGGCGGGAGGCGCGGATCTCCGCCCGTGCCGAGGCGGTCCACCGCGTCGCGATCGAGCGGCCGCCGAGGTTGACCACGACGTCCACGCCCTCGAGGTCGGCGGGGTCGAGCCGCCCTCCCTGCGGGTCCCAGGAGATCTCACCCGGCGCCGTCGCGGCGCGCCGCACCAGCGGCCGGACGGTGTGACCGCCGGTGCGGAGCAGCGCCGCCAGCTGGCTGCCGATGAGCCCCGAGGACCCGGCGATCGCCACGGTGAGCGGGCGCCGGCCCGCCCGCGCCGCGTGGAAGGCGAGGTCCTCGCGCAGCTGGCGGGCACGGAAGTCGAGCACGCCCCTCACCAGCTCCCCGACACGGGGCTCCCATCGCTCGAGGTGCCGCGGCAGCTCGACCTCGAGGCGGTCGTGCACCGCGGCGCCGGAGCCGCTCTGCTCGACAGCGTGCTCGTGCCGCCAGGTGCGCCAGGGGCCGCGCACCTGCTGATCGGCGAAGTCGAAGGGCGCCGTCGCATCGGCGTGGTGCAGCAGCCAGCGGGGGCGCAGCGGCTGCGGGAGCAACGATGGGCCGAGGCGCACGCCGACGAGACGGCCCTGCCCGGTGCCGCCCTCGGCGGCGTCCTCGGCACTGGCCAGGCCCGGCGGGGTGAGCCGGGTGAGCGCTCCGGGCCGTTCCAGCCAGGCGCTCACCTCGTCCCGGGGGTGCTCGAGGTGGTGGCGGGTCTCGATCCTCACGGCGACTCCTCGACTCCGGAGCGGGCGACGGGCAGCCGGTTCATATCGGCTCCCCGCACACTACATCGCCAAGCTAACGACGTGTGAGACACTGCCGAGGCACAGAGCACGCTCGAAGGGACGCCATGCCGCGCAGCACCCCCTCGGCCCCCGCGGCCGCACCCACCCATCCGCGTCCCCCTCGGCGGGGCGCTCGCGTGCTGCGCAGCCTGCTCCGGCGCTGCTGATCCTCGGCTGGCTCGCCGGCATGGCGCTCGGCGGCCCCTACTTCGGCCGCGTCGGCGAGGTCTCCTCCAACGACCGCACCGCCTATCTGCCCGAGTCCGCGGAGGCGACCGAGGTCTCCCGGCTCGCCCCGGAGTTCACGGGCTCCGACGAGATCCCGGCGATCGTCGTGGTCACCTCCGAGGAGCAGATCGACCCCGCCGCCGGCGAGCAGATCGCCGCGAGCATCGAGGCGCTCGGGGCACTCGAGGCGGTGGGCGAGGAGATCTCCCCGCCGATCCCCTCCGAGGACTCCCTCGCGGTGCAGGCCTTCGTGCCGCTCGATCCCGACGCGGACCTGGGCGAGGCGACCCATGCGATCGAGGACTCCCTCGCCCGGGACCTGCCCGCCGGCCTCGACGCCCATGTCACCGGCCCTGCCGGCTTCTCGGCTGATCTGGGCGACGCCTTCGCCGGGATCGACGGCCTGCTGCTCGCCGTAGCGCTGGCCGCGGTGCTGGTGATCCTGGTGCTCGTCTACCGCTCGCCGCTGCTGCCGCTGATCGTGCTGTCCACCTCCGTCTCCGCGCTCTGCGTCGCGCTGCTGATCATCTGGCACCTCGCCGATGCGGGCGTGCTGCTGCTGTCCGGGCAGACCCAGGGCATCCTGTTCATCCTCGTGATCGGGGCGGCAACCGACTACTCGCTGCTGTACGTGGCCCGCTATCGCGACGAGCTGCGGCGCCTGCGCGGCCGGGCGGAGGCGACGCGGGCGGCGCTGCGCGGCACCCTCGAGCCGGTGCTCGCCTCCGGGGGCACTGTGATCGCCGGCCTGCTGTGCCTGCTGCTGTCGGACCTGAAGTCCAACAGCGCCCTTGGCCCCGTCGCCGCGATCGGCATCGCCGTCGCGATGGCGGCGGCGCTGAGCTTCCTGCCCGCCGTGCTGCTGCTGTGCGGGCGGGCGGCGTTCTGGCCGCGACGGCCCCGCCACGAGCCCGACGCCGACGAGTCCGCGGAGCTCGCCGGGCACG
>NZ_KV788776.1:0-8721 GCF_001807385.1 Brachybacterium sp. HMSC06H03
GATCACGGGGCCACCGCGCTACACCACTATGCGGGACTCAACTCCGCGCGCCGCCCCACACCGTGAGACTCTCTACCTAGTTGCCGTCCCGTGCGGGGACGCTCGATTGGAGAGGTATCACCGTGGAGCTTGCAGTTGGAGTGGTCGGGATCGTCGTCGCAGTTGTTGCCGTCGGTGTCGCCGTGTGGCAGGGGCGGATGTCGAAGGAGCAGCTCGACCTAGCTCGCGACTCGGAGGGTCGGACGCAAAGCGCTCTCGATGAGATCCGCCGCTTATCTCAGGAGAATCGCGATCTTGCGGCGGGTGTGAAGAGCGACATTGACACCAGGATCAACAAGTTCCTCGATCAGCAACTAGCAAGGCTGGAACAAGAAACAGTGTCGAAGGCTCGCGATGACCAGATGTCCAGTGCTATGACCGAGAAAATCATGGGGCAGATGTTCTCGGGCTTGGGCTTCAATCTTCCCAGCGACGATGAGGGGTCGAGTGACTAGGCCACCGGCGATGATCGCGTTCTCGACGGTGAGCCGCACGACGGAGGCCGGGATCAGCGTTCCAGCTCGGTGAGGCATGCTCGGCGCTGAGGGCAGACTCGTGAGAACTTTCCCTACTCCTTCAAGCGGCGGCTTCGCCGCCTTGTGGCCTTCGTGTCCTCGCTTCGCTCCGGGCCTCAGGCCACGAGATGTCACCCGCAGGGTCGTCCGATCTTCGTAAGATGCCGGGTTGCCCCTACTAGCAGGATCCACTGATGCTCAAAGCAATGCGATGAGCTCGGCTTGATGCTTGAGTGCAGAATCCAAGGCCCGGCAAGTGCTCACCCAGTGGGTAGCCCATTTGCGATCCGTTGGGTTTTCGCTCTCGGCGCGACCCTTTAGTGCGTTGGCTACAGAAGACTTTGCGCTATCCTTTAGCCGGAATCGCATCAAAACCCCGGATGAGTCTTCCTGATAATCAGTAAATTGATTGGGGTGATCGTCTCGCAACTCGGATATCCACAAGTCTGGAAACAGTCCCTCAATAGCGAATCCTGCTCGCCCGTAAACATACTCACGGTTGGCGTTGAATGGAATGCCCATATTGTTGAAGTACGAACTCAGCCCGCTTACGGCCTTCATTCCCGCATCGTCGCCATCGAACAGGCTGACGGTCGGCTGCTCCTTGCGCAGGATTTCATAGTTCGATCGCAAGAACCCCGCAAGCTCAGATGCGCCACCCCTATCGCTAATCGTCGCTGCGCGGAGTTCGGGCCATTCACAATCGGTCCAGTCCGCGGAAATCAAAAGGAACCAGCGCAGGTGCTGAGAGTCCGATTGGCCTTCAGTGAGCACGGTGGAAGTCCCGAGAGAGAAGTAGTCGGCAAATCTTAGTCCGAGCCCTTTTCGGAGTGCAACCGTCGCTTTTTCGTGCGACGCGAACGTGGAGATTTCCGTGTAGCCTTCCGGGTCCAGCTGTGTGCTAACCACACGTTTGGGGTCATGTGGGACGAACGCCATTGAGTGGCTACTCATTGCGACCGTGGCATCTGTTCCCAGCTTTTCCAGAAGCCCTGTAGCGCTATGAGAAAGCTCCGGATGGAGGAATGATTCGGGCTCTTCGGTAAGCCAGATCGAGTTCTTATTCTGTGCGAATTTGCGTTCAGTGACCCAATGTAGGGCAGCCATGAAGGCCAAGCTTTGAGTTCCTTGGCCTTTTCTGGAAAGTTGAGTCCGGTACGGATCGCTGAGGTAGAAGTCAAATCCACTAAGCATGCTCTCGATCGAGCCCCCTTGGAACCCGAACGATGCGGAAAGACCATCGACTCCGCTGTCGATCAAAGCCTGATCGATATTGAACGAAATTCCGTCTAGCTCTCGCTGTATCTCGGTGATATGGGGAGAAAGGACATCAACCACGACTGATCGAATAAAGGGCGCGAGAATCTCATCGACCAGCTCTTTCATGCTTTTTTCTCAAGGGATGAAGTGACAGGCGAATTCGCTAAGAAGGCCGACTACCGTCTGTTTCTGCACTCGACTAATTGTAGCCTGATTGCCACTGTCGCCCGGGCGCTTTTGGTTTGGGAAGAACGTATAAGCTGGGTTTCCTGAGCCCGAGAATGTAAGGTAAAGAGCGACCGTGCTGCCGGAGCGTTGAAGGTCGTACATTGCATATAGGCGATCAAGGTCGCGATAGAAGTCCGAATCCACCCCTTCGTCATCCCCATCGAAGTATCCAACTATGCTTGTTCGAGCACCCTTGCCGTGCGGAGAGTCTTCGGCAATGGTGTAATTGTAGATATTTTCATGGCCAGTGAAGAGTATTTGTATGGCCTGCAAAAGGTTTGTCTTGCCACTATTGTTTGGGCCAATGATTGTGAGGGTGTCACTCAAATCGAGTTGCTGCTCCCTTGGTCCCGCTGTTCGAAAATTCTTGACCCGTACCCCAGTAAGTCTCATAGGGCGAGTGTATCTACGCGGTCGCACAGTCGGCGCCTCGTCACGCGAACCGGTGGGGTGAGGGGTCCTCTAGCTTGTCGTGCTCGGCCGGGTTGGAGCTTGCGAGGACTGGAGCAGGGGAGCGCTTCGAACGCTTGTCCTGGAACGCGATGGTCTTGGGTTGAGGCTCGGGTGCTTCGCGAAGCTAACTGTCTAGTACGCACGGTGTCGGTGCGCCCGTAGGGTTGCTGCTCCGATTGGCGCTAAGGCGCTGGGGACAGCAACGCTGACAGCAACGCGACTGCGTTGGTTCGCTTCGACCCAGCCGGGTGTGTGCTATGGCCTGCTAGAACATACTGTGCCAGCCATGCCTTGTCGGACTTTTAATCCGCGGGTCGAGGGTTCGATCCCCTCCGGGCCCACCCTGGTCGAAGCCTGTCGTCGGCGACATGGCCGCGTCCTGTGGGGAGTCGACGGGAACTCGGTCGCACACCCGGCCCGTATGGCGGGGAGTGCCTGCCGGCTGCGTCCGCGGGACGAGCAGGGTGTACACGGTGCGAGAACCATGTCGGCGACCGATCGGTGTCGAAGCGCGGTCTCGCCTGCGCGAGTGCCCAGGCGGAGGCGCTGGTAGGCGCCGCTCTATTGACGGGTCCGGCATCCGGGGCAAGGAGCCGAGAGCCGCGTTCTCAGAGGTGGGCGGCAGCGGCCGGGCCGATGGGACCAGGGTCGATGACGACCAGGGAGGCGAGTTCGATGCGGTGGCGAGGTCGGGCCGTGTCGCTGCGGACGAGGTCAGTTCGCGGTAGCGGTGAGGTCGTTCAGGAGTGCACGGACGCGGGCGTCGATGTCGTCCCGCACCAGGCGCATGCGCTCCATCCCTTCGATGCCCCGCAGGGAGGGCTCATCGGTGTGCCAGGTGGTGACCGGCGCGGTCATCCCCTCAACGGGTTCGATGACGGCTTCGCCGCCGATGACGATCACGTGGTCGACGCTGCGCAGCAGCTCGGAGGTGACCGGCTGCGGGACGGCGGAGGACATGTCCGCGCCGACCTCGGCGATCGCCTCCGCGGACTGGGCATTGATGGCGGTGCCGGGGCGGGTGCCGGCGGAGTGCACCTCGACGGCATCTCCGGCGTGATGGCGCATGAGGGCGGCTGCCATCTGGGACTTGCCGCCGTTCTTCACGCACACGAACAGGACTGCGGGGCGTTTCGCGGTCATGGTGACTCGATCTCTCTGCTGGGTCATCGGGTGGGAACGGTCGCGTCGCCGGGGAAGAGCCGGCGGCCCATCGCGAGGGCGACATAGACGAGGGCGACGAGAACCGGGACCTCGATCAGGGGGCCGACGACACCGGCGAGGGCCTGGCCGGAGGTGACGCCGAAGGTGCCGATGGCGACGGCGATGGCGAGCTCGAAGTTGTTGCCCGAGGCGGTGAACGCGACGGTCGTGGACTTGGCGTAATTCAGGCCGATCGCCCGTCCGAGCAGGAAGGACCCCAGGAACATGACCACGAAGTAGACCAGCAGCGGCAGAGCGATGCGGGCCACGTCTCCCGGGGCGGAGAGGATCGCGTCGCCCTGGAGAGCGAACAGCAGCACGATGGTGAACAGCAGCCCGTACAGCGCCATGGGACCGATCTTCGGGAGGAACCGCTCCTCGTACCAGGTGCGACCCTTCGCCTTCTCCCCGAGGACGCGGGTCAGGAACCCGGCGACCAGGGGGATCCCGAGGAAGATCAGCACGCTGAGGACGATCGCGCCGATCGAGAACTCGGCCGACGTGGTCGCCAGCCCCAGCCACGACGGCAGCGCCTGGAGGTAGAACCAGCCCAGGGCTCCGAAGGCGATCACCTGGAAGACGGAGTTGATCGCGACCAGTACGGCGGCAGCTTCGCGGTCACCGCAGGCGAGGTCGTTCCAGATGAGCACCATCGCGATGCAGCGCGCGAGGCCCACGATGATCAGGCCGGTCCGGTACTCCGGCAGGTCGGCAAGGAAGATCCACGCGAGGCCGAACATGAGGGCCGGTCCGACGATCCAGTTCAGCACCAGCGAGGTCACCAGCAGGCGTCGGTCCGCGCCGATGCGCCGGGTCTCGTCGTAGCGGACCTTCGCCAGGACCGGGTACATCATCACCAGCAGCCCGATCGCGATGGGCAGGGACACAGACCCGATCTTCACCGCCTCCAGCGCGGTGTTCAGGCCGGGGACGAACCGCCCCAGCAGGAGCCCCACAGCCATGGCGGCCAGGATCCATACCGGGAGCCAGCGATCGAGGAAGGACATCTCCTTCATCACGCGCGGCTGCTCCACATCCTTGGTGGTCGTGCTCATCAGGCCCAGACACCTTCCATCGACGGTTATCGATGAGTACGCTATGTTCCACATCGATGACTGTCAATATAAGGTGAGGGCATGACCACGAGGACCGACGACACAGCCACCGGACTCGCGGCGAGGACCGACTCTGACGAGTGCTGCACGCTGTCCGCAGGTCCGGTCGACATCGTCGACGCCGAGCGGATCGCCTCCCTGCTGAAGGCGCTGTCCGACCCCACACGTCTCCGGCTCCTCTCCCACGTCGCCGCCCAGGGCTGTGAGTCGGTCTGCGCATGCGATCTCACCGAGCCGCTCGGCATCAGTCAGCCCACCGTCAGCCACCACATGAAGAAGCTCGTCGACGCCGGCCTGCTCACGCGCGAGCAGAAGGGCCGCTGGGCCCACTACTCCGTCGTCCCGTCAGCCTTTGCCGAACTCCGCGCGTTCCTCGACATCGCCTGAACCTCACCCCCGGTCGGGAGGCTCCCATGACCGCTCGCCCCAGCGTCTTGTTCGTCTGTGTCCACAACGCCGGTCGATCCCAGATGGCAGCCGGGTGGCTGAGGGAGCTCGCCGGGGACCGCATCGAGGTCCGCTCCGCCGGGTCTGCGCCCGCCGACTCGATCAACCCCGCAGCGGTGGAGGCCGTGGCGGAGGTCGGCATCGAGATCTCCCACCAGAAGCCGAAGATCCTCACCCCCGAATCCGTCCAGGCCTCCGATGTGGTCATCACCATGGGATGCGGCGACGCCTGCCCCTACTACGCCGGCAAGCGGTACGAGGACTGGAAACTCGAGGACCCAGCCGGCAAGGGCCTCGCGGAAGTCCGCTCGGTGCGCGACGAGATCCGCACCCGCATCGAGGAGCTCATCGGCAGCTTGCTGTCCCACGAGCCGCTCGACATTCCAGTCCAAGGTTGAGGAAAGCCGAGAGCACGTGCGACTAGGGCTTCTGGAGACACCATCCCCAAGGAACGGATGCCGACTCGTCTCGAACACCTCTTCACAGCAACGCTGACAGCGACGCGATAGTGTCCGTCGCGCTTCGGGTAGCAGTACGAGCCCTCTGACCTGCTTGTACACGCTCTGCGGCCGGTGCTCTGGCGGACTTTTAATCCGCGGGTCGAGGGTTCGATCCCCTCCGGGCCCACCGCAGGTCGGGTTGCGACATCGACGTGATGAGCGAACGCCGTCAGACCCGGCGGAGCCCCGTCTGCGCGCGACCCTCCCGTCGCCGGCGCCTCAGCTCCCGCGCCCAGCCCGGGTACCACGCCTCCGTCAGCGGGATCGCCGAGATCTGCGTGATGAGCAGTGCGAGGAAGAACGGGATCGAGAGCAGCGCCGCCGGGAGGCGGAGCGTCCCGTCGGCGACGGGGATCGCCGCCAGGGCGAAGCACAGGCAGAGGCCGGCGAGAGCAGGCCATCCCAGCACCGTCATCCGTTCCTGCGAGGTGCGCGGGAACATCCCGTCGCCCATCCATCGACGGGCCATCGCGCTGCGACCCAGCCTGCGCCGGATGACGTACACGCTGATCACCAGGGCGAGCAGCACCGCGGCGACGGCGAGCAGCAGGAAGGGCATCACCGCACAAGTCTCGCAGGCCGGTTCGAGCCGTCGCGACGCCCCACCCGCAGGGAGCCTGCGATGATGTCGAGATGGCCCGATTCCTCCAGCTCCCCGGCGCCTTCCGGCGGCGCCTCCTCCACCAGGATCGCTCGACGGGCCCCTGGCTGGACGCCGCCCCCGAGCAGGCCGCCCGCGTGCTGGAGCGCTGGGACCTCACGGCCGACGGGGACCTCTGGTGCGGAGGCACCAGCATTGTGCTTCCCGTGCGCACGGCCGACGGAGCACCGGCCGCGCTGAAGCTCGTGTCCCCGCTCGCGGACCCCGCACTCGAGATCTCCGCGCTCACGGCACTCGCCGGCCACGGCGTCGTCGACCTGCTGCGCGAGGACCGCGAGGAGCGGGCGCTGCTGCTCGAGCGAGTGCCCGGCCCGTCCCTGATGGAGCACCCCGCACCGCTCGCCGCCGCCCGGATCGCGGGCAAGGTCGGGGCCCGGATCGCCGAGGTGCCCGCCCCGCGGGACGCCCCTCGCCTCGCGGCGACCTCCCGCGCCTGGGCCGAGGCGTTCCAGGCCCAGCACGCCCGCGCGGTCGCCGACGGCCTGCCGATCCCGGCCGGGGCGGGGGAGCGGGCCGCCGAGATCATCGACGACCTCGCCGACGACGCCTCCCGTACCCTCACCCACGGCGATCTCAGCTTCGAGAACGTGATGTGCCGCGGCGACGGCAGCTGGGTCGCCATCGACCCGGCGCTGCTCAGCGGGCCGGTCGAGAACGAGGCCCACACCGTGGTGCGCAGCGTGCTCGCGCCCGTGCTGGAGGGGACCCGCCCGCGAGAAGCGATCCGCGACGTCGTCGAGGCGTTCTGCGAGGCGGCGGGCGCGGATGCGGACCGGGCCGAGGAGATCTCCTTCGCCCGCGCCGTCGCCTCCTGGTTCTGGGAGGCCCAGCACGCCGGCCGCACCGACGACATCGAGCGTCTGCAACGTCTGGTCGAGCTGACCGTCGCCTAGCCGAGGCATGACCGTGACGCCGTCGGCCGCGAGCCCTCCCGCGCGCGCGGGAAGTACCGCTGCCGGCGCGGGATGTCGATGGGGAGCTCTCCCCAAGCGCCCGGGGTTGTGACCTGGATCCCGTCGTGCCTAGGTTCGAGGTGCCGGCGCAGGGGGAAGGATCCGGCTCCGGCAGCGTCCGACGAACCCGAGATCCTCGAAGGGGACGAGACCGATGATCCTCCGCACCACTGCCCGCCGACTCGCCGGCGGGGCCGCCGCCTCGGCACTCGCCGTCGCAGGACTGGCCCTGGTCGCGCAGCCCGCGCAGGCCGCCGCGCCCGGCACCACCACCGACCAGCTCACCATCCGCTCCGGCACCAGCACGGGCAGCGACGCCCTCGGCACGATCCCCGCCGGCACCACCCTCGACCTCGAGTGCCAGACCGCGGGGGAGGCCGTGCAGGGCACCTACGCCAGCGAGTACTGGGCGAAGGTCAGCTACGACGGCGTGGACGGCTACGTCTCCCGCGCCTACGTCACCGTCCCCGACGCCGCCGGCCTCGGCGAGTGCGGGGGCGGGCAGCCCGCCCCCGAGGATCCGGGCCTGTCCGCCGACCGCCAGGAGGTGCTCGACCGCGGCCAGACCTGGGTGGACCGCAACGTGCCCTACTCCATGGAGGCGTACACGAACGGTCCCGACGGCCGTCAGTACCGCACCGACTGCTCCGGCTTCGTCTCGATGGCGTACGGCCTGGACACCAACTACTCCACGGTGACGCTCACCGAGCACTTCACCGAGATCCCGAAGGACGACCTGCAGCCGGGCGACATCATCGGCAATCTCGGCCCGGGCTCCGGCGGCGCGGCCGGTCATGTCGTCATCTTCACCGGCTGGACCGACGACTCCAAGACCTCCTTCACCGTCATCGAGCAGGCCGGCGGCGTCGGCGGCGTGGCGCGCACCCACACCTGGGGCACCGACTTCTGGAACCAGAACGCCTACCGATACAACGGCTTCTGAGCCCCACCCCTCCGGATAGGCTCGCGAGCGGGGGAGTGCAGCAGCACTCGCACGCACCACGCACGTGAGAGGGGCACGCATGTCGCAGCCGAACCAGCCCGACGACGGCCAGGGGAACGGGACCGGCCACGGACAGGGAGGCACGGGGCAGGACGGGGGAGCGTACGGCTACGGCGTGACCACGCCCGGAGCCGCACCGCCGCCCGGTCCTGCCCCGTCACCTGGTCCTGCTCCGTCGGCCGGTCCCTCCCCGTGGGCGGGGCAGGGGCCGACGGCGGGGACGGAGCCCTCGACGGCTCCGCCCTCCTCGCCCGGGCCTCCGCCGTGGAGCGGCTCCGCCCCGTCGGCCGCGCCCGGGCCGTGGGGATCCTCCGCGCCCTCCGCCCCGGGCCCGTCGTCCGGCC
>NZ_KV788777.1:0-4094 GCF_001807385.1 Brachybacterium sp. HMSC06H03
CCGATGCCCCGCACGGGGCATCGGCCGTCGTCGTTCCTCGTCGTCGTCCTCGGGCGGCGCGCCCGGGCGGGGCCCTCAGCGGTCCGCGATGTCGCCGACGTGGGTGATCGTGAGCACCGGCTCGCCGGCCTCGTCGGTCGCCTCCAGGTCGAGCTCCGCCTCGATCGCCCAGTCGTGGTTCCCCTCCGGGTCGTCGAGCACCTGCCGGATCCGCCACAGCCGGGACTCCTCGGTGATCTGCAGCAGCTGCGGGGAGCGGGCGGGGCCGTCGATGCCGACCTCGTCATAGGTGTCGTAGTAGGCGTCCATCGCCTCCGCCCAGCGCTTCCGGTCCCAGCCGGAGGCGCCGTCGAGCTCGGCGAGCCGCTCCTCGCGCTCGAAGGCGAAGTGCTCCACGCGCTGCCACATGGCGGCCCGCACCATCGTGCGCAGCACCTTCGTCTGGGCGGAGAGGCCGCGGGGGCTCGTCGGCCGGATCTCCGAGACCCCGTCCTGGAGATCCTCCGGATGGGTCAGCGCCTCCCACTCGTCCAGCAGCGAGGAGTCGATCCCGCGCACCAGCACCCCGAGCCACTCGATCATGTCCTCGAGCTCCTCGGTGCGCAGGTCCTGGGGGACCGTGCGCCGCATCGCCTGGTAGGCGTCGGAGAGATAGCGCAGCACGATCCCCTCGGAGCGCTGCAGGCCGTAGCGCTGGACGAACTCGCTGAAGGTCTGCCCGGTCTCGTGGATCTCGCGCACCACGGACTTGGGGGAGAGGTCCTCGGCCCGCACCCAGGGCCGGCTGCGGGCGTAGATCTCGAGCGCGGCCTCGAGGTCCTCCTCGAGCGGCTTCGGCCAGGTCACCTCGTCCAGGCGGGCCATCCGCTCGGTGTACTCGACCCCGTCGGCCTTGAGCTCGGCGAGCAGCTCGCCCCGGGCGGCGTTCTGCTGGGCGAGCAGGATCTGGCGCGGGTCCTCGAGGATCGCCTCGAGGATCGAGACGGTGTCCAGGGTGAGGGTCTCGGAGTCCTCGTCCAGCGAGTCGATCATCGCGATCGCGAAGGGGGCCAGCGGCTGGTTCATCGTGAAGTCGAGCTGGAGGTCCTCGACCAGGGAGAAGCGACGCCCCAGATGGTCCACCTCCTCGAGGACCTCGATGATCTCCGCGTCCCGCAGGCCGCGGAAGATCTCCACCGCCTCGCGCACCAGCTTCAGCTTCTGGGCGCGGGTCTGATGGCTGGTCATGATCAGGTGGCGCCCGGCGGCGACCGCATCGCCCGGCCGCGCGATCAGCGCGAGCACCATCGAGGCGGTGATCCGCAGGTGCGGGCGCAGCGCCTCGGGCGGGTTCTCGACGAGCTTGGTGAGGTTCTCCTCGGACCAGCTCACCGCACCCTCGGGGATGCGGGGCTTCGGCTCCTTCTTGCGCTTCTTCGCGCTGTTGGGGGCCTTGCCGGCCTCCTCCCGGGCGCGCTGCTTGGCGCGCTCGCGCTCGAACTCGATGGTCCACGTCGGCGCCTGCACCACGACGTGACCGACGGTGTCGTAGCCGGCGCGTCCCGCCCGCCCGGCGATCTGGTGGAACTCGCGGGCGTTCAGCAGGCGCATCCGCCTGCCGTCGAACTTCGCCAGCCCCGTCAGCAGCACGGTGCGGATCGGCACGTTGATGCCTACGCCGAGGGTGTCGGTGCCGCAGATGATCTTCAGCAGGCCGGACTGGGCGAGCTTCTCCACCAGGCGCCGGTACTTCGGGAGCATGCCGGCGTGGTGCACGCCGATGCCCTCGCGCACCAGGCGGGAGAGGATCTGCCCGAAGCCCTTGGAGAAGCGGAAGTCGCCGATCAGCTCGCGGATCCGCTCCTTCTCCTCGGCGCTGAGGATCTTCCCGCCCTGCAGCGCCTGCGCCTGCTCGAGGGCCTCCTTCTGGGTGAAGTGGACGATGTACACCGGGGCGTCGCGGTCCTCGAGGATCGTCGTGATCGTGTCCGGCAGCGGTGTGAGCGACCAGCGGAAGTCCAGCGGCACGGGCCGCGGCGCATCGGCCACCACCGTCACGGCGCGCTCGGTGCGCTCCTCGAGGTCCTCCACGAAGAAGGAGACGTCCCCGAGGGTCGCGCTCATCAGCACGAACTGGCAGCGGGGCAGCTCCACGAGCGGCACCTGCCAGGCCCAGCCGCGCTGCGAGTCGCCGTAGAAGTGGAACTCGTCCATCACCGCGAGCCCCACCTCTGAGCCGGGACCGTCGCGAAGCGCGTGGTTGGCGAAGATCTCGGCGGTGCACACGATGATCGGCGCATCGTGGTTGACCGCGGAGTCGCCGGTCATCATGCCCACGTTCTCGGCGCCGAACTGTGCGACGAGGTCGAAGAACTTCTCGCTCACCAGCGCCTTGATGGGGGCGGTGTAGTACGAGCGCTCCCCGCGAGCCATCGCGGCGAAGATCGCGGCGTAGGCGATCGTGGTCTTGCCCGAGCCGGTGGGGGTCGCGGCGATCACGTGGTCCCCCGCCGCGATCGCGAGCAGCGCCTCCTCCTGGTGGGGGTAGAGGGTGCGACCGACCGATTCCTGCGCCGAGACGAACCCGTCGACGATGGCGTCCTGAGCGTTCTCGACGGTGTGCGGGGGGAGGAAGGGTGTCAGGCTCGGCATGGGCCCAGTCTGCCAGGGCGCTCCGCAGGCTGACGGCGCTACGCTCGACGCGCCCGCCCCGCCGACGGAAGGACGACGATGCCTGCACGACGCTCCGAGGACCCCTCCCTCACCGATGCCGAGAAGCGCGGCGAGGGGGCGCGGGAGCACTGGGACGAGGACGCCCGCGCCGCCGCTCGACCCACTCCGCTCCAGCGATCGTTACCTGATCGTGACAATGCGGGGGAGGGTGATCCTGACGCCCCGTCGGCCGGTGCCCCTGAATCCGCCGCGGCCTGCGAGGACGGCGACGAGCCTCGGGGGGCTTCCAGTGCCCAGGAAGCTACGGGTGGGTAGTAAGCGCCTCGGAGGTCGAACCGGACAGAAGCGGACGACCGGGAACTCTCGGACGGAGTGACCTCGCTCACGTCGCGTAGCGTGCCGTCACGGCCCCGCAGGGTCGTCATCCCACCCCCGTTGTCCCGCTGTCGAAAGGCACTCCCGTGACGCACTCCACCCTCCGTAGCCGCTGCACCCGACTCCTGGGCGGTGCCGCCCTCGTCGCGGGCCTCGCCGTCGGCGGCGCCGGCGCCGCCACCGCGGACGGCTCCGACGTCGAGCGCACCGAGCTCTCCGGCACCGAGCAGACCGACGCGCACGGCTACTGGACCTCCGAGCGCATGGAGGCCGCGATCCCCGCCGACGACCTCTCGCCCGAGGACGCCCCGTCGCACGCGGACGTCGAGAAGGGCGAGCCCACCACCGTCCAGGGCCGCAGCGCCGAGGCGCCCGGCAAGAACAAGAAGGCCGCCGAGTCGAAGGACACCGTCGGCAAGGTCTTCTTCACCCAGGGCGGCCAGGACTACGTCTGCTCCGGCAACGCCGTCGCCTCCTCGAACGGCTCCACCGTCGCGACCGCCGGCCACTGCGTCAACGACGCCGGCACCTGGGCCACCAACTGGGTCTTCGTGCCCGGCTACGACCACGGCGACGCCCCCTACGGCACCTGGGCCGCGACCGATCTCGTCTCCACCGACGAGTGGGTCTCCAGCGAGGACATCAGCTACGACGTCGCCTTCGCGACCGTGAGGCCCGAGAGCGGCAGCGGCACCCTCGAGGACGCCGTCGGCTCCACCTCGATCGCGTTCAACCGCGAGCGCGGCGCCGACTACGACGCCTACGGCTACCCGGCCGCCTCGCCCTTCGACGGCGAGTCCCTCGAGAGCTGCTCCGGCACCGCGAGCGTCGACACCATCGGCGGCACCCTCTCCCAGGGCATCTCCTGCGACATGACCGGCGGCTCCTCCGGCGGTCCCTGGTTCCTCGGCGACGGGGCGCAGAACTCCGTGAACAGCTTCGGCTACAACGGCCAGCCGAACGTGATGTACGGCCCGTACTTCGGCGCCGAGGCGCAGGCCGCCTACGACGAGGCGGCCGCCTGAGCGCAGCCCCACCCCGGAGAAGGGCCGGCACCCCGCGAGGGT
>NZ_KV788778.1:0-2503 GCF_001807385.1 Brachybacterium sp. HMSC06H03
GTGGGCGCGGATGTGCGCGAGCGCGGCGTCCCTGCCAGGCGTGCTCGGGATGGGTCGCGCGCAGCAGCGCGAGCACGGCCCGCAGCACGCGCGGGTCGTCGGCCTCTCCGTGGACGACGGCGATGTCCTCGCCCTCGCGGCGCACCGAGACGGCGCCGCAGCGGGCGCCGTCCCCGTCGACGACGGGCAGCGGGAAGGGTGCGGCGATCCCGGCGAGGTCCGGGGTGATGAAGGTGGGGCGCCGCACCGGCTCGGCGTGCAGGGCGGTCTCGACCGTGTCGACGCCGGTGAGGACGAGCAGGGAGTCCATCCCGGCACGGACGGCACCCTCGATGTCGGTGTCCAGCCGGTCGCCGACCACGAGCGGGCGGCGGGCGCCGATGCGGGCCGCGGCGACGGTGAACATGCCCGGCTCGGGCTTGCCGGCGACCTCCGGCTCGGCGCCGGTGGCGTGGCGCAGGGAGGCGACGAGGGAGCCGTTGCCGGGGGCGAGGCCGCGCTCGGTGGGTAGGGTCGCATCGACGTTGGTGGCCATCCAGCGCGCGCCGCGGCGGATCGCGTAGGCCCCCTCGGCCAGGCGCGCCCAGCCGAGGTCCGGGGACCAGCCCTGGACCACGGCGACGACGTCCTCGGCATCCGTCTCGACGGGCTCGAGCCCGTCGGCGCGGAGCTGGTCGGCGAGGCTGGGTCCGCCGACGACGAGCACCTTCGCGCCGGGGGCGAGGTCCTCGGCGAGCAGGCGCGAGGCGACCTGCGGTGAGGTCACGAACTCCTCAGGGCTCGCCTCGAGGCCGATCACGGCGAGGTGGTCGGCGGCCTGCTGCGGGGTGCGGGAGGCGTTGTTGGTCGCGAAGACGACGGAGCGGCCGGCGGCGCGGGCGGTCTCGACCGCCTCGACGGCGTGCGGGATCGGCCGGGCGCCGTGCATGAGGGTGCCGTCGAGGTCGAACAGCAGCGCGTCGTGGAGGTCCAGGAGCGAGGGGTCGGGCCGGCGGATCACGCGGACTCCTCCCGGTTCTCGGACTCCGGGGCGCCGGGGTCGTCGGCCGCGTCGGCGCTCTCCGCCGTCACGGTCGCGTCGCCGGCCTCATAAGCGTCGGCACCCGCGCCGGCATCCACCGGGTCGTCGCCCTCCTCTGCGTCGTCGGCGCCGTCCTGGTCGTCCTGCGCGTAGGGGTCGAAGGCGTCGAGCACGCTGATCTGCTCGTCTCCCTCCATCACGGGCGCCTCGGCGGGTGCGGGGGCCGGGCGGCCGAGACGCTCGGCGGCATCTGTGAGGCCCTCGGTGTCCGCGTCGGCGGCGAGCGTCATCCAGCGCAGCGCCTCGTCCTCGCGGTCCGCGCGCTCGAGGAGGTCGGCGTAGGCGACCCAGAGCCGCACCTGCCAGCGACCGTCGATCTTGTGCCGCAGGGCCGGGATCTCGAGGGTGCGCAGGGCGGTCTGGACGTCGCCGGTGTCGGCATAGGCGCCCGCGACGACCATCATCAGCTCGATCGCGGACTCGACCCCGAGGGCGGCAGCCTCCTCCGAGGCGGCGATGTCAAGGGCGCGCTCGGGGCGGCCGAGGCCGCGCTCGCAGTCGGCGATCATCGGCAGGACATCGGTGCGCCCGGTGATGCGCATCGCGGTGCGCAGCTCACGGGAGGCGGTGCGGTAGTCGCCGGCGTGGTAGGCGAAGATCCCGTAGACCTCGCGCACGATGCCGACGCGTCCGCCCAGACGGGCGGCGAAGCGGGCGTGGGCGAGGGCGGTCTCGGGGTCGGTGTCCTCGAGGAGGTGGGCGGAGACGAGATGACGGCCGACGCGCTCCGCGGTCTCCTTGCTCAGGCCCCGCAGCTCCTCGTAGGTCTCCTTGTCGAGCTCGCGGCCGGTGATGCCCTCGGGCACGCGCGGCTCGATCGGCCGATCGGCGCGCTGATCCTCGCCCGGACGGCCGCTGCGACGGTCCTCACGACGGCCCGCGTCCCGGCCCCGGTCGCGCGAGCCGCCCCGACGGTCGTCGAAACGGTCCTGGCCGCCCCGGCGGTCCGGAGCGCCACGGCGGTCGCGGTCGTCGCGGCGCGGGCGATCGTCGCGGCGGGGCCGATCTTCACGTCGGGGCCGGTCGTCCCGGCGCTGACCGGAGCCTCCGCGGTCCTCGCGGCGCGGCCCTGCGTAGCGGTCCCGACGCTCCCCGCCCTGGGGACGGTTCTCGCGCCAGGGGCGGTCGTCGCGGCGAGCACGGTCGTCGCGCCCGCGGGCGTCGTCGCGGCGCTCGCCCTCCCGGCGCGGGCGGTCCTCCCGATGCGGGCGATCCTGCCACCGGCCCCGGTCCTCGCGGTAGGGGCGGTTCTCGCGGCGGTTCGCGCCGTCGGTGCCGGGGCGATCGTTCCGACGCGGGCGGTCGTCCTGACGGGGGCGGTAGGGGCGGTCGCCGTCCCGGCGGGGTCCGCCCTCGCGGCGTGCTCCTCCGTCGCGGGATGGGCCTGCGTCGCGGCGGTCTCGAGGACCCCCGGCGCGGCCG
>NZ_KV788779.1:0-1944 GCF_001807385.1 Brachybacterium sp. HMSC06H03
TGAGCCGCAGGCGCCGAGCCTCCATCGCCTGCACCGAGCGAGCGGCCGACGTCGCCGGGCCGAGGCCGGCACCCGCGCCCGGGCGGCCCGGCCTCAGCCTTCCCTCCCGGCAGCAGGCCGGTGCGGATGCGCCCCGACCTCCTCGTACAGCGCCCCGAGCGTCCCCGCGATCTGCTGGATGTCCACGCTCTCGGCCGCCTCGCGCCCCGCGCGGCGGAGGTCGGTGAGCTCCCCGTCCAGCAGCGCAGTGAGCTTCTCCGCCGCGCGCCCCGGGAAGCCGGGACCGTCCCCCGCGACCTGGTGCGTGAGCACCCCGTCGGGCATCCCGTCGCGATAGATCGGGATCGCGCGCACCAGCGCCGGCACCTCGCAGGCCAGCGCCTCCCACAGCACGATCCCCTCGGTCTCCTCCTTGGTGAGGAAGCAGAAGACGTCCGCCCCGCAGTACGCCTCGCGCACCTGCTCCGCCTGCACGTAGCCGGGGAAGAGCGCGTTCGGCGGGGCGGAGGCCAGAGCCCGCTCGACGTCACGGGTGAGCATGCGCGGATCGGTGCGGCCGTACCAGACGAAGGTCACCTCCGGCAGCAGTCTCGCCACCTCCACCCAGTCGAGGATCCCCTTGCGCACCAACTGCATCCCGACGCTGACCACCACGCGTGCCTCCGGGCCGAGGCCCAGCTGCTCGCGCAGCCGCCTCCGCGCCCCCGGATCGGGGCGGAAGAAGGTCGTGTCCACGCCGTTGGAGAGCACCCGCACCGGGGCGCGCAGGCCGTACTCCGGCCGGGAGATGAGCCCGCGCGAGTACTCGCTCGGGGTGACCACGAGGTCGCCGCGGCGGTACAGGTGCGCGATCCAACGACGGAACAGCGGCGCGACGCGGTTAGCGCCGGGGAAGGAGTCGCGGAAGTCCTCCTCTGTCGAATGCGCCCACATCAGCACCGGCCGACGCCACAGCCGCGCCCAGTGCGCGAGCAGCGGCGTGTCCGGGAACGGGGCGTTCAGGTGCACCACGTCGAAGGGGCGCAGCGGGTTGGTGACCACCTCGTGGCCGAGGGCCCGCACGGCGGTCTCCTGATGGCGGATCGCGGCGCCGATCCCGGACTCCTTCGCCAGCGAGGCGAGGCCGCGCGGCAGCAGCACGCGCAGCGGCTCGTCGCCGCGCACCCCGCGGCGGGGAGGGCGTCCGGGCAGGACGGTGCTGGCGATGCGGTCCAGTCGACGCCCGGCCGCCTCGAGGGGCCGGCGGCGGCGCCTCGCGGCGCGGGAGCTCATGAGCATCGGGGAGTACTCCTCACCAGGGAAGGAAGCGCAGCAGCAGCGCGCTCACGCCGAGGCCGTAGGCGATCAGCGCCCACGGCTTGCACAGCAGGATGATCGTGACGTAGGTGCGCCACCTCATGCGGGTGGTGCCGGCGATATAGCACAGCAGGTCGTCGGGTGCGACGGGCAGCGCGATGGCGAGCGCGAAGGCGCGGGTGAAGTGCGCGCTGCGCGTCCAGCCCAGGAGCTTCTCCACCGTGCGCGGACGGAACATCCGCTCGATGAGGCCCAGACCCACGTGCCGCGCGATCAGGAAGTTCAGCAGGGAGCCCGAGCACACGGCGAGGTAGTTCAGCACGGTCCCCTCGACGGCGCCGAAGAGCACCGGCCCCGCGATCACCAGCAGGCCGCCGGGGACGATGGGGAAGACGACCGAGGCGGCGGAGACCACGAAGAAGGCGAGCGGACCCCAGGCGCCGAGCGAGTCGACGAAGGCCTGCAGGTTCGTCAGCGAGCGCAGCACCCCCGTGTCGAGCCCCCAGACCACCAGCGCGATCGAGAGGCCGAGGCCGAGCAGCGGGGAGAGCCGCGCGGCGATCCGCAGCGGGTCCCGTCGGATCCCCGCCTCCCGGCCGCCGGTCCCGGAGATCCGGTCGGCGCCGGGGCGGGCCGGGGCGGCCGGGG
>NZ_KV788780.1:0-5028 GCF_001807385.1 Brachybacterium sp. HMSC06H03
CAAGGACGGGCGCGGCGCGGCCGGTCGCTGCCGGCCCGGAGCCGCAGCCCGCGGTCCGGTCCCTGGCGGCTCAGCCCTGCGGGGACTCCTGCACGAGATCGACGACGACGAGCTCGCGCGGGTTGTTCACCCGCACGCCGACGACGCTGTTGCCGAGCCCGCGGCTGATCACCATGGCGGTGTCCCCCTGGCGGTGCACGCCCTCGGTGAGCGCCGGGAACCATCCCTGGTGCGGGGCGAAGAGCGGCCCGATCAGCGGCAGCCGCACCTGCCCGCCGTGCGCATGACCCGAGAGGACGACGTCCGCGCCGTGATCGGCGTACTGGGCGAGGAACTCGGGGCGATGGGCGAGCAGCACCGTCGGGCCCGGTGCGGACTCGAGCTCGAACCGGTCCAGCACCGCGGCGGGCTGGGCCGGGGTGCGTCCGTCGACCACGGCGACCCGTCGATCCTCGAGCCCCGCGACCGTCACCTCGGTGCCGCGGATCTCGAGGCTCGTCACCTCGTCGCGCAGGATCGTCACCCCGGCGTCCTCGAGCCCCGTCAGCAGCTCCTCGCGCAGGGCGGAGTCGCCCTCGTGGTTGCCGAGCACGAAGAAGGTGGGGGCGACGGCGCTGAGGTGCTCGGCGAGGTCCAGGACGGGGCCGAGTTCGGTGGTGCGCATGTCGATCAGGTCGCCGGTGAGCGCGACGAGATCGACGTCCCGCTGCTCGATCTCGGCGGCGAGCCGGTCCTGGAAGTCGCCGTGGCCGGCGGCGTGCAGGTCGGAGACGTGCGCGATGCGCAGCCCGCCCTCCGGGGTCGCGGCGACCTCGACCGCCTGCTCGGTGACCACGAGGCGACGGTTGTCCCAGAGCAGCCAGCCGGCACCGAGCAGCAGCACGAGCGCCGCGACGAGCGCGCCGACGACCAGGCGCTGACCCCGGGCGCGGCCGGTCCCGGCGCGCCGCGGGGCGACGGACAGCGGGGCGCTCACCGCACGGTGATGCCGTCGGCCGCCATCGCGGCCTTCGCCTCGCCGATCGTCATCTCCTGGAAGTGGAACACGCTCGCGGCGAGCACGGCGTCCGCCCCGGCGTGGACGGCGGGGGCGAAGTGCTCGGGCCGTCCGGCGCCGCCGGAGGCGATCAGCGGCAGGCTCGTCGCCTCGCGGGCGAGGGTGATCAGCTCGAGGTCGAAGCCGTCCTTGGTGCCGTCGGCGTCCATCGAGTTCAGCAGGATCTCCCCCGCGCCGCGCTCGGTGACCTCACGGATCCACTCGATCGCGTCGATGCCGGTGCCGCGACGGCCGCCGTGCGTGGTGACCTCGAAGCCTGAGCCGGTGCGAGCGGTGCCCTCGGGGGTCTCGTCGGAGACGCGGCGGGCGTCGATCGAGAGGACCAGCACCTGGTTCCCGAACCGGCGGGAGATCTCGGAGATCACGCCTGGACGGGAGATCGCGGCGGTGTTCACGCCGCACTTGTCGGCGCCGGCGCGCAGCAGCTGGTCGACGTCCTCGGCGGAGCGGACCCCGCCGCCGACGGTCAGCGGGATGAACACTTGCTCGGCGGTGCGGCGCACGACCTCGATCATCGTCTCCCGGCCGCCGGAGGAGGCGGTGACGTCGAGGAAGGTGAGCTCGTCGGCGCCCTCGGCGCCGTAGCGCGCCGCGAGCTCGACGGGGTCCCCGGCGTCCCGCAGGTCCTTGAAGTTCACGCCCTTGACGACGCGGCCCGCGTCGACGTCCAGGCACGGGATCACACGGACGGCGACACTCATGCGTCGATCCTCTCCAGGTCGAGCTCTTCGGCTCCTTCGATGATGAACTGCTTGCGCGGCGCGACCTCGGAGCCCATCAGCAGCTCGAAGATGGAGCTGGCGGCCTCGGCGTCCTCGATCCGCACCCGCCGCAGCATGCGGTGGCGCGGGTCCATGGTGGTGTCCGCGAGCTGATCGGCGTCCATCTCGCCCAGGCCCTTGTAGCGCTGGATCGGCTCCTTGAACTTCTTGCCGCGGCGCTCGAGGTTCTTCAGCAGCTTGTGCAGCTCGGCCTCGGAGTAGGTGTAGACCAGCTCGTTCTTCTTCGAGCCGCCGTGGATGATCTCGACCCGGTGCAGGGGCGGCACCGCCGCATAGACTCGGCCCGCCTCGACCAGGGGGCGCATGTAGCGGTGGAAGAGGGTCAGCAGCAGGGTGCGGATGTGGGCGCCGTCCACGTCGGCGTCGGTCATCATGATGATCTTGCCGTAGCGGGCGGCCTCGAGGTCGAAGGTGCGACCGGACCCGGCGCCGATCACCTGGATGATGTTCGCGCACTCGGCGTTCTTGAGCATGTCCGTGATGGACGCCTTCTGCACGTTGAGGATCTTGCCGCGGATGGGCAGCAGCGCCTGGAACTCGGAGGAGCGGGCGTTCTTCGCCGTGCCGAGCGCGCTGTCGCCCTCGACGATGAACAGCTCGGAGCGGTCGACGTCGTGGGTGCGGCAGTCCGCGAGCTTGGTCGGCATCGTGGAGGACTCCAGCGCGTTCTTGCGCCGCGAGACCTCCTTGTGCATGCGCGCCGCGATACGGGCCCGCATCTCGGAGACGACCTTGTCGACGACGAGCGCCGCCTGCTCCTTCTCCCCCTTCTTCGTGGAGGTGAGGAAGTCGGTGAGGCGGTCCTCGACGACCTTCGCGACGATCTGGCGGATCGCGGGGGTGCCGAGGACCTCCTTGGTCTGGCCCTCGAACTGCGGCTCGTCGATGCGGACGCTCACCACGGCGGTGAGGCCGGCGAGGGTGTCGTCCTTCTCGATCTTCTCGTTCTTCGCGTTGAACTTCACGCGGCGGGCCTGGTTCTCGACCTGCTTGCGCATCGTCTTGACCAGCGCCTGCTCGAAGCCGGTGACGTGCGTGCCGCCCTTGGGGGTCGCCACGATGTTCACGAAGGAGCGCAGCGTCGAGTCGAAGTCGGAGCCCCAGCGCAGGGCGATGTCGACCTCACAGGTGCGCGCGACGTCGGTGGAGACCATGTGCCCGTTCTTGTCGAGGACCGGGATCGTCTCGGTGTAGTCGCCCGAGCCCTGGAGCCGGATCACGTCGGTGATCTTCTGGTCCTGGGCGAGGTACTCGACGAACTCGCTGATGCCGCCGTCGTACTTGAAGGTGCGGGTGGCGGGCTGGTCGGGGTTCGCCTCGGGGCGGTGGTCGGTGACCGAGAGCTGCAGGCCCGGGACGAGGAAGGCGGTCTGCCGGGAGCGGCGTGTGAGGTCGTCCAGGGAGAAGTGGGAGCCCTTGACGAAGATCTGCGGATCGGCCCAGTAGCGCACGCGGGTGCCGGTCACGCCGCGCTTGGTCTTGCCGACCACGCGCAGCTCGCCGGGGCCGTCGGCCGGGGTGAACCCGGACTCCGGCGAGGGCTCGCCCTCGTCGGCGAAGACGCCGGGCACGCCGCGCTGGAAGCTCATCGCGTAGGTCTTCCCGCCGCGGTCCACCTCCACGTCGAGGCGGGCCGAGAGCGCGTTGACGACGCTCGCGCCGACGCCGTGCAGACCGCCGGAGGCGGCGTAGGAGCCGCCGCCGAACTTCCCGCCCGCGTGGAGCTTGGTGTAGACGACCTCGACGCCGGTGAGGCCGGTGCGGGGCTCGACGTCCACCGGGACGCCGCGGCCGGTGTCGCGCACCTCGACGGAGTGATCGGGGTGGAGGATCACTGCGATCGACTCGCCGTATCCGCCGAGCGCCTCGTCGACGGCGTTGTCGAGGATCTCCCAGAGGCAGTGCATGAGGCCCCGGGAGTCGGTGGAGCCGATGTACATGCCGGGACGCTTGCGCACGGCCTCGAGGCCCTCGAGGACCTGGAGGTTGCGGGCGTCGTAGGCGGACTTCTTCGCGGCGGTGGTGGTGGACACCCTCCGGATCCTACGACGAACGACGCCGCGAACAGCGCATCCGCCGCTCGCGGTGCGCGGCGGCGCGGTCCGGCTCACAGGGCTTTGCGCCCCTGGCGAACCAGGGCTGTGGACGCTCCCGTCGGCGCCCGGGTCGGTGCTACAAATGACCGCATGAACCTCACTCTCGAAGCCCCCCGGCTCACTGCCCACGACCGCTGCGACCGCTGCGGCGCCCAGGCGTACGTCAAGGTGCTGCTCGAGGCGGGCGGCGAGCTCATGTTCTGCGCCCACCACGCCCGCGCCCACGAGGACGCCCTGAAGGGCATCGCCTCCGAGGTCATCGACGAGACCGAGCGGCTCCACCTCAAGCCGGAGCCCGTCGAGGACTGATCGACGTGCTGCGAGGAACGAGCGGCAGGAGATCAGTCGGAACGGCACAGGACTGATCATCCTCCTCCCCGCTTCCACGAAGGGTGCCCGCCATCATGGCGGGCACCCTTCGTCGTGTCCGGGAGCGGCGGCCCGCGACTCAGTCGCGCAGCAGCTCCTCCGCGCCGAGCACGTACTCGATCCAGGCGCTGTCGCGGCCCTCGCGCGGCTCGCGCTGGCCGGTCGCGCGGAAGCCGAGGCGCTCGTAGACGGCCCGTGCGGAGGAGTTGGTGTCGTCGACGTCGAGGCTCAGCTCGGGCCTGCCGATCGAGATCGCGAGCTCCGCGACGCTGCGCAGGAGCAGCGTGGAGATGCCGCGGCCCCGTGCGGCCGGCCGCACCCAGAGCGAGACGATGTGCGAGCGGTCCTCGGGGATCGGATGCTCCGGCGTGTAGCCCTCGGGCAGCAGGGCGATCCCGCCGAGCACCGTCTCGCCGGCGCGGGCCTGAAGGTGGATCCGGGGCCCGGCGATCTCCTCCCGCCACTGCTCCTCGGTGCGGGAGCGCACCTCGGCGAGGTCGGCCCAGAAGGCGTCCGGGTCGGCCTCGAGCATGTCCAGTCGCAGATCGCGGTGCGCACGCCACTGCTCGGGCAGGACGCGGTGCACCTCGACGGGCAGCGGTGCGGCGTCGTCGAGCGCGGCGCGAGCGGGCTCGGCGGTGTGCGGCGCTGCGCCGCGGTGCTGCGACATGGCTCCTCCAGCGTGGTCCGACGGAGGGCGGGCCCGGGATCCGCGGAGGATCCC
>NZ_KV788781.1:0-2274 GCF_001807385.1 Brachybacterium sp. HMSC06H03
GCGGCGGTCGCGCTCGGAATCTCCGGGGCGGGGCCGGCGCGTGCGGCGGAGGTCCGCGCCGCGGTCGGCGAGCGCCTCGTCCCGCTCGGGATCCCCGCCGAGCGTCTCCTGGTCACCGACGACCTGCACACCGCCTTCCTCTCCGGAGGGGTGGGCGACGACGGCCTGCTGGTGCTCGCCGGGACCGGCGCGGTCGCGGTCCGCTTCCGCGACCGCGAGGCGATCGCCCGCCGCGACGGGATGGGCTGGCTGCTGGGCGATGTCGGCTCCGCCGTGTGGCTGGGGCGACGCACCCTCGAGGCGGTCGCCGCGGACCTCGACGGACGCGGCCCTCGCACCCTGCTGACCGAGGAGGTCGGCGCCGCGCTGGGCCTGGACCTGCGCGAGGGGCTCCGCCCGCCCTCCCCCACCGGCGACCCGCGCCAGGACCTGATCCGCGCGCTCGACGAGCACCTGCCCGCCGGGGCGCCGGCGGCGCTGGGACGCTTCGCGCCGCTGCCCGCCCGGGTGCGGGAGGACCCGGTCGCCCGCGGCATCCTCGCCGCCGTGATCGAGCACGTGCTGGACACGGTCGAGGCGCTGGATCCGGAGGCGGTGCTGCCCGTCGTCCTCGCCGGCTCGGTGCTCACCGGTCCGGGCCCGATCCATGACGAGGTGACTGCCTCGCTGCAGGACCGTCGCCGCTCCGTGAGCCCCGCGCCCGACGGGCTGCCCGGCGCGCTGCTGCTCGCACGCGAGCTCGCGGGCCGGATTGCCGGCTGATCTCCGCGGCGCGGTGCAGATCCAGGCCTCCGCGGACGCCGCGGACCTCGGCCCGCTCACGGCCACCGCACGTCGCCTGGTGCGCCATCAGGTGGTCCTCGCCTATGTCATGACGACGATCATCACGACGCTCGGCGTCTCCGCGGTGATCACCGCGGTCGCCTGAACCGCGCCCGCGCGGAGACTAGGATGGCGGGCGTCAGCAGGCCGTCCACCCGGAAGAAGGCTCCTTTCGATGCCCGAGCTCCACGACCAGATCCCCACCCGTGAGAAGGTGCTGATCATCGGCGCCGGCCCCGCCGGCCTCGCCGCCGCGGCGTCGCTGAAGGCGCTCGAGGTGCCCTTCGACATCGTGGACCGCGCCGACCACGTCGGCGGCATCTGGGACCCCGAGCGGGAGGACTCCCCGATCTGGCCGACGATGGAGATGATCTCCTCGCGCGAGCAGACCCAGTACGAGGACCTCCTGCAGCCGGTCTCCTTCCCCGAGTTCCTCACCCCCGCGCACATGGCGAAGTACCTGCGCGCCTACGCCTCCCGCCACGGGATCACCGACCACTTCCGCCCGCGCACCGCGGTGCGCGCCGCACGCCCCTTCGAGGAGGGCGTGTGGGAGGTGGAGCTCTCCACCGGCGAGATCGGGATCTATCGCGCGGTGATCTCCGCGCACGGCATCTCGCAGCGCCCCCACCGCCCCGACTGGGCCGCCGACGTCCCGAGCACCGTGCAGGTCGTGCACTCCTCGGAGTGGACCGGCGCCGACGGTCTCGAGGGCAGGCGGGTGCTGGTCGTCGGCTCGGGCCAGTCCGCCGCGGACATCGCGGTCGACGCCGCCCGTCGCGCGCTCGAGGTGCGCTGGTCGATGCGCACCGGCCACTGGGTGGTGCCGCGCCGCATCGCCGGGATCCCCGGCGACGTCGCCTCCGCGCGCGAGCCCGCGATGCTCGGCGGGCTGAACGCGAGGATCGCGGAGACCGTGGTGCGACGCACCGTCGGCGACCCGGTCGAGGCCGGTCTGCCCCGCCCGGCGCAGCCCCTGCTCGAGGACCGCGTGATCGTCTCCGACGACCTGCTCCAGCGGGTCCGCGAGGGGCGCATCACCCCCGCCGGCGACGTCCAGGGCGTGGACGCCGAGGGCGTGGTCTCGCACGCCCGCGGCCGCGACGCCTTCGGCACCGACACCTACCGCGCGGACCTGATCGTGCTGGCCACCGGCTACGAGACGGGGGCCGACCACCTCGCCGAGGACCTCGTGCCCCGCACCGCGAGCGGCGAGAGCGACCTCTTCCTCGGCGCCTTCGCCCGCGGCCGCGACGACCTCGTGATCCTCGGCCAGCAGCGGGTCTCCGGCGGCGTGCTGCCGCTCCTCGTCGAGCAGGCCGACATCGCCGCCTACATGCTCGCCGCGACCCGTGACGGCGGCACCTCCCCCGCGCTCGAGCAGTTCCGTCGCGTGCGCGGCGGCGCCGAGGCCGCGATCCCGGCCCGTCCCGCCCCCGCCTCCGGCGGTCT
>NZ_KV788782.1:0-998 GCF_001807385.1 Brachybacterium sp. HMSC06H03
CCGCCCCGATCGGGGCGGCGCCGTCGTCGTGCGCGGCAGGCACGAGCGCCGGACCTTCGCCGCCCCGGCTCCGGGGCTCAGAAGACCTTGATCGTGATCGTCGAGCCCTTGGCCTGCTGGCTTCCCGCCGCGGCCGTCTGCTCGTAGACCTGGCCGAAGACCGGCTCGCCCTTGTCATGGACGACCTCGACCGTGAACCCGGCCGCCTCGAGGGCGGAGCGGGCCTCGGCCTCGGGCTTCTTGAAGACGTCCGGGACCGTGACCATCTCGGGGCCGAGCGAGGTGACGATGTGGACGGTGTCCCCGCGGTGCAGGGTGCCGGAGGCGGGGGACTGCGAGATCACCGAGCCCTTCGGGACCGACGGGGAGTGCGCCTCCGCGCTCGTGACCCGGAACCCGGCCGCCTCGAGGGCGGAGCGCGCCGAGGCCGCGGGGGCGCCGGTCTGGTCCGGCACGGACAGCGGCTGACGGCCCTGCGAGACGACCACGTGGACCTCGCCGCCCTCGGGAAGGGCCTCGGCCTCGGCCGACTGGGAGATCACCACGCCCTGGGGGACGGTCTCGGAGTACTCCGCCTCGTCCTCGACCAGCTCGAGCCCGAGCGCCTCGACCTGCTCGCGCGCCGCCTCGACGCCGGTGCCCTCGAGCGCGGGGACGGGGAAGGTCTCCACCCCCTTGGAGACCACGAGGTGGACGTCGCTGCCCTTCTTCAGGGTGGTGCCGGTCGAGGGCTCCGCGGAGATCACGTGCCCGGCCGGGACCGTGTCGTCGAAGCGCTCCTGGGTCCGCACGGTCAGATCGGAGGCGGTCAGCTCCGCCTCCGCGTCCTGCAGCGGGGTGCCGGTGACGAGCGGGACGGTCCGGTCGGCGCCGGGGCCGGTCTCGAGATACCAGTCGGCGCCGGTCCACGCCCCGCCCGCCAGCACGGCAACGAGGCTCAGCGCGGCGAGCGCGGCCATCGGCCGGGAGCGGCGGCGCGCGCCGACGGGCAGGTGCCG
>NZ_KV788783.1:0-600 GCF_001807385.1 Brachybacterium sp. HMSC06H03
CGGCGGCACCTCGATGGTGCCGCCGCCCCGTCCTCGTCGCCGCCTTTCGCCGCGACCGTCGAGAGCGCGCCGCGGCGACGACCTGGCCGTACCGGAGCTTGTAGACGAGCCCCAGCATGTCGCCGTGCAGCTCGAGCTCCGCCCCGTCGGCGCGTGTCCCGTGCAGGGCCGCCACGGTTCCACGACCGCACGGTCGTGTTCCCGTCCCGCGCTACGGTGGGGCCATGACCGACGCCGACGACGCCCCGCAGCTCGCGGGGCTGGACATCTTCCTGCCGTCCCCGCCGCCCGACGCGGAGCGGCAGGAAGCCTTCCTCGACGAGGCCGCGGCGCTCGCCCTGGACGGCCAGCCGATCACGGTGTACCTGCAGGACGAGGACGCCTGGGCCTTCGAGGAGTGCGAGCCCGTCCGCGCGCTGATGGAGTCCGCGGGGGAGGCGGTGCTGCCGGTGACCCTGCTGGGCCTGGACATCGTGGTCAGCGGCACCTACCCGACCACCTCGCAGATGCAGCGCTTCGCGCGGGCAGGCGCGACGGAGCGGGCGAAGCCCTCGGCGGCCGCCGCGGCCTGCGGCCCGGGCGGTGCGGCCCCGCTCCCGC
>NZ_KV788784.1:0-21577 GCF_001807385.1 Brachybacterium sp. HMSC06H03
AGGCCCTGCGCCGTCGGCAGGCGCCCCCCGCCGCTGGGTGCTCGGCACCCACATCCCGGCGCGCGGCCCGCTGGATCCCGCCGCGGTCGACGCCTCCTTCGACGCCGCGACCGCGTACTTCACGGAGCACTACCCCGAGCTCGGCGCGGGGCGCGGCGCGGAGGAGCCCGCGTTCGGCCATGAGTTCGTCTGCGACTCGTGGCTGCTGAGCGACCAGCTCGCCGAGATCACGGGTGAGGGCTCGAACCTCGCCCGCTTCGCCGCGCGCTGGGAGATGCTCGAGCGCTCCCGGATGGACGACGGGGCGCTCTTCTTCGTGTTCGGCCGTCGGCCCCCGGTCGACCTCGCCTCGCTCCCCCGCACCTCGCGCCTCGCGCGAGGGGTCGCAGAGCGACTCGAGGACGGGCGCGGCTGGACCGGCGGACTCGGCCGCTTGCTCCGCTGAGCCCTGCCCACCTCAGCCCGGGCTCGCGCGGCCTCCGGCTCAGATCTCGGTGCCCGACCCGTCGTAGAGAGTGAGCACCTGGTCGAAGGCGCGGACCGGGTCGATGCCGCGCCGCATGGAGATCGCGAACGCGCTGCGGGTCAGGGCGAAGCTCACCTGCACCAGGATCACCGCATGATCGCGGGCGAACTCGCCCTCGAGCGCCTCGGCGAGCTCCTCGACCAGCTCGGTCTGCATCGCCTGGAGGTTTCCGCTGGAGACCAGGTGCAGGCTCGGCTCCTGCTCCATGACCTGCTTCTTCAGCTCGCGCAGACCGCGGTCGACGGGGACGTTCGCAATCGCTTCGCGCATCATCGAGCGCATCGCCTCACGCGCCGGCATGACCAGGAGCTTCTCCCGCAACGAGGCGATCGCCTGTGCCCCCTCCCCGCCGTTGATCCCGAGGATCGCGGACTCCTTGGTCACCCAGTGGTTGAAGAAGGTGCGGGTGGAGACCCCGGCGCGCTCGGCGATCATCTGCGCCGTGACCGCCGAGAGTCCGTGCTCGACCACCAGCTCGAGGGCGGCGCGGTGCATCGCCATGCGGGTCTGGCGCTTCTTCTGCTCCCGCAGGCCGAGCTCCTCCGAGCCCGCGGGGTCATGGTCATCGGTCGTCTGCGCGGAAGTCACGCCGCCATCCTAGGTCCGACACATCACAAAATCTGCACTCGATGCAATAGTGCAGTCAATGCAACAGTTCTGTATCGTTGCCGAGTCACAGCCCGACGGGGTGCTGCCGCCGCTCCCCCACCGCTCACTCCCGAGGACCTCATGACTGCATCCACCACCCGGGCACCGCAGCCGGCCGCTGCGGAGCCCGCCTCCTTCACCGGCCTCGACCGCCAGGGCACGCTCGTCTTCGTCGGGCTCATGCTCGGCATGTTCGTCGCCTCCCTCTCCCAGACGGTCGTCGGCCCCGCCATGCCGCGCATCGTCGCCGAGCTCGGCGGCGTGGAGCACTACAACTGGATCGCGACCGCCGCGATGCTCGTCTCCGCCGTCGCGGTCCCCGTCGTCGGCAAGCTCTCCGACCTCTACGGTCGCCGCTGGTTCTACCTCGGCGGCCTCGCCGTGTTCATGATCGGCTCCGTGCTCGCCGGCCTCGCCCAGGGCTTCTGGTTCCTGGTCTTCGCCCGTGCCGTGCAGGGCCTGGGCATGGGCACCCTGATGCCGCTGAGCCAGACGATCATCGGCGACATCATCCCGCCCCGTCAGCGCGGGAAGTACCAGGGAATCATGGGCGCCGTCTTCGGCGTCACCTCGGTCGCCGGCCCGCTGATCGGCGGTGCGATCACCGACCACTTGGGCTGGCGCTGGGCCTTCTTCCTGACCCTCCCGCTCGGTGTGGTCGCCTTCGCCTTCATCCTGCGCTTCCTCCACCTGGAGAAGGCCCAGCAGCACGGCAGGGTCGACTACTGGGGCATCCTCACCCTCACCCCCGGGCTCGTGCTCGCGCTGCTGGCCACCACCTGGGGCGGCGGCGACTACGAGTGGGCCTCCCCCGTGATCCTGGGGATGTACGCGGTCGCCGCGCTGTTCCTCATCGCGTTCGTGGTGATCGAGACCCGGGTCGAGGAGCCGCTGCTGCCCCTGCACCTGCTGCTGCGCCCGATCGTTGCGCTCTCGGTCGCGGCTTCCTTCGCGATCGCCGTGGCGATGTTCGGCGCGATCATCTACATCCCCGTCTACGCGCAGGGCGTCATGGGCGTCTCCGCGACGAACTCCGGCATGATCCTCGTGCCGCAGTCGCTCGCGATGATCCTCACCTCGATCCTCGTGGGACTGCTGATCTCACGCACCGGCCGCTACCGCCCCTTCCTCATCCTGGGCGGCGTGGTGATGGTCGCGGGCTACCTGCTGCTGGCGAACCTCTCCTACGGGGACTCGCAGTGGCACCTGACCCTCGCGATGATCGTCATCGGCCTGGGGCTCGGCCTGTCGATGCAGGTCTACACGCTGGTCGTGCAGAACGCCGTCTCCCGCCGCGAGCTGGGCACCGCGACCGCCGCGATCCAGTTCTTCCGCAACATCGGCTCGACGGTGGGCACCGCCGTGCTCGGCACAGTGATGACCGCCTCGATGTCCACCGCGATCCCCGAGAAGATCGCGGCCCTGCCGCCCGAACAGCTCGCCGCGCTGCAGAGCACGGGCGGCGAGGTCGACACCAGCACCCTCGAGAACGCGGTGCTGGACCCCACCGCCCTCGCGAAGCTGCCCGAGTTCCTCGTGGACCCGGTGCGCGGCGGGCTGAGCGATGCGATGCACGACGTGTTCCTCACCGCGGTGCCCTTCGCGGTCCTCGCGCTGGTGCTCTCGCTGTTCATCAAGCACGTGCCCCTGCGTGAGACCGTCGAGAGCGCAGAGGACCTGGCCGCGGCCTCCGACGAACAGCTCGTCCCCACCACCACCGGGGCGCTCGCCGCGGTGGGTGCGGCCGAGTCCGTGACCGTCACCGGCGAGACCCGCACGGTCGATCCCGACGCCGACGCGCAGGACGGAGCGGAGCCCACCGCCCGCTGACCCGCGCCGTCGCCGCCCCGCGCGACGACGCATCGCGGCACCCCGCCGAGAGCACCGATTCCCCGCCCGGACCGGGCGGATCGGTGCTCTCGGCGTTCCCGGACCGGCATGCCGGCGGCCTGCTCCCCGCACGGCGCGGCGGGACCGGGGCTGCGACTGGACGCAGCGGCAGTCCCCCAGCATCAGCGCCCCGATGCCCGAATCCCTCCCGTCCCCGCGTGAAAAGATGGGCGGATGCTGCTCGTCGATCACTTCGCACCCACACTGCCCGCCGCCCTCGAGGGCCGACTCGCCACGCGACTGCCGCTCGCCTCGGACGTGGCCCCCGTGACCGCGCTGATCACGGCCGCGATGCGCCGCTACGACCCCGAGGCCGCGGTCGACGAGGCAGGACTGCGCTCGCGGATGGTGGGGCTGAAGTCGTGGGCCCGGCGGCAGGTCGTCGTCGTGCCCGCCGGCGCCGACGGCTCCCCCACCCTCGAGCTGCCGCCTCTGGCGTGGATCGCGCTCGAGGACCGCGCGAGCGGGCGCACGAACGTCCAGTTCGTCATCGCCGCCGACGCCCCCGCGCGGGAAGAGCTCGCCGCCTCGCTGCTGGACTGGGCGGTCGAGGTGGGCGGCTCCTTCGCCCGCGCCCGGGGCGTGGAGGCCACCAAGCTCACCACCGACGCGAACGCGCTGGACACCGACCGCGCCCACCTGCTCGAGGCGGCAGGCTACGAGATGGTCCGCTCCTGGCTGCACATGCGCCGCCCCGTCTCCCCCGAGGAGGCGACCTCACTGCCCACCCCGCGCGAGGGCACCCGGGTCCGGCGCGTGCACCGTCACGAGTTCGGCCTGCCGGTCGCCCAGGACGTCCGCACCGTGCACCGGATGCTCGAGGAGTCGTTCGCCGACCACTGGGGGTCCTACCGCGAGTCCTTCGCCGAGTTCGTCCAGCGCCTGATCGAGGCTCCGTACGAGGCCGACTGGGACCACTGGTGGATCGCGGAGATCGAGCGCGAGGGCCGATGGCTGCCGGCGGGTGGTCTCGTCGCCGCCCCGATCAAGGCCACCGCGACCCGCGGCGAGGGCACGTATCTGGAATACCTCGGGGTGCACCGCAGCGCCCGCGGGCACGGGATCGCGAAGTCCCTGCTGCGGGCCGCGCTGCGCGACGCCGCCGAGCGCGGGCGGACGTTCGTCGACCTCGAGGTGGACGAGGACTCCCCCACCGGCGCGGACCGGATCTATGCCTCGATGGGATGGGAGACCTACGAGCGGACCCACTCCTGGCATGCGACCGCGCCCTCGCATCCCTCGCGTCTGCTGGAGCCGCCGCCCTCGGCATGACCCGCCGGCGCACCGGACAGCACGGCGTCGGTCAGGCGCTGGGCCCGCCGCGCCCGCGCATCCACCGCCAGAGCCGCAGCGGGAACATACCCAGCAGCGGGGCGCGCTCACCGAGGCGGGCGTCACCGCGCCGGTCGAAGGCCGCGGCGAAGCGCTCCGCCTCGGCTGCGGTGTCGTAGCTCTTCGCGCCTCCGCCTTCTCCGCAGCCCCGCTCGCACTCCCAGCGCATCGTGCGACCTTCGGCGCGGAAGGCCGGCCGGTGGCCGAACACCAGGCACCCTACGGGCGTCATGCTCGATCACCCGTCCCTGCTTCGCCGCGCTCGCTGTCGCCGTCGCCGGGGCCTTCGCCCTCCTGCGCGGTGAGCGGGGTGGCGAGGTCCTCGAGCTCCTGCCCCTCGGCGCGGACGCCGAACACCAGCTCGGCGACGCCGCCGAGGGACATCACCGCCGCGGCGATCAGGAAGCCGATGGCCACCGGAATACGCTCCCCCGTGTCGATGAGGCTTCCGAACAGCAGCGGGCCGGCGATACCGCCGGCCGCGGTCCCGAGCGCGTAGAAGAAGGCGATCGCGAGCGCTCGCGTCTCCATCGGGAAGATCTCGCTCACCGTCAGATAGGCGGCGCTGGCGCCGGAGGAGGCCAGGAAGAACGTGATCACCAGCAGGATCATGAAGGCGGTGAGCCCGCCGGTCTGGCTGAGGAACACCCACGCCAGGGGCAGGGTCACCACGGCGCTGCCGAGATAGGCGAGGGTGATCATCGGTTTGCGGCCGACGCTGTCGAAGAAGTGTCCCAGGATCACCGGCCCGGCGAAGTTCGACAGCGCCCAGAAGATGATGAAGAGCGGGGCGAGCGACGCACCGACGTCGTAGAAGGACGAGAGCAGAACGCCGAGGTTGAAGGTGATGCCGTTGTAGAGGAACGCCTGTCCGAGGAACAGCGCCAGGCACAGGATCGAGCGCCGCGGGTACTTGCGGAACGCGACCGAGGCGATCTCGCGGAACGGGATCGCCTTGCGCTGACGGATCGTGAGCGAGCCCTCCGCCGCGGGCAGCTCCTCGCCCCGTTCCTCCTCGATGCCCTCCTCGATCCCGCGCACGATCCGTTCGGCCTCCTCCTCGCGGCCGTGGATGAACAGCCAGCGGGGGCTCTCCGGCACGTGGCGCCGCACGATCAGCACGCAGACGCCGAGGACCGCGCCGAAGCCGAAGGCCAGTCGCCATCCCAGATCGATGGGCAGCAGCACCGTGCTGAGCAGCACCAGCGACAGCGCGGAGCCCCCGGCCGAGCCCAGCCAGTAGGAGCCGTTGATGATCAGGTCGACCCGCCCACGCACCCTCGCGGGGATCAGCTCGTCGATCGCGGAGTTGATGGCCGCGTACTCGCCGCCGATCCCGGCGCCGGTCAGGAAGCGGCAGAGGAAGAAGTACCAGGGGGAGAAGGAGAAGGCCGTCGCCACGGTGGCCACGAGGTAGAGCACGAGCGTCCACAGGAAGAGCTTCTTGCGGCCCAGCCGGTCGGTGAGCTGGCCGAAGAAGAGCGCACCGAGGCAGGCGCCGACGATGTAGAGGGCACCCGCGACACCGATCTGGGCGGCGGAGATGTCCAGGCCGCTGCCGTCCTCGGTGAGCCGGGCGGCCACGTTGCCGACCATCGTCACCTCGAGGCCGTCGAGGATCCACACGCTGCCGAGCCCGATCACCACCCGCCAGTGGAAGCGGGACCAGGGCAGGCGGTCCAGCCTCGAGGGCACCTGCGTCGTGATCGTGTCGGTCCCGGCCTCGGCCATCGGTCCGCCCTTCTCTCTCGGGGATGTCGCGGGGCCGACGGAGGACGACCGCTCGGCGACGTCCGGGGAACGTAACCCTTCGCCGCCCGTCGCGGCAAGGCTCCTCCCCGCCGCTCGGTCGGGAACGGCCGATCGGTCGGGAACGTGCGTCGAGGGCCCGACGGCGGGACGACGACGGCGGAGGATCCGGTCCGGAGTCCCCCGCCGTCGTCGCTCCCCCTCTCCGCGCGGCCGCGACCGCGTCGGATCAGCGGGGGCTCACTCCCACTCGATCGTGCCCGGGGGCTTCGAGGTGATGTCGAGGGTGACGCGGTTGATCTCGGAGACCTCGTTGGTGATGCGGGTCGAGATGCGCGAGAGCACGTCGTAGGGCACCTTGGCCCAGTCCGCGGTCATCGCATCGTCGCTGGTGACGGGGCGCAGCACGACGGGGTGGCCGTAGGTGCGGCCGTCGCCCTGGACGCCCACCGAGCGCACGTCGGCCAGGAGCACGACGGGGCACTGCCAGATGGTGCGGTCCAGGCCCGCGGCGGTCAGCTCGGCGCGAGCGATCGCGTCGGCCGCGCGCAGGATGTCCAGGCGCTCCCTGGTGACCTCTCCGATGATGCGGATGCCGAGGCCGGGGCCCGGGAAGGGCTGGCGCCAGACGATCTCGTCGGGCAGGCCGAGCTCGGAGCCGACGGCGCGCACCTCGTCCTTGAACAGGGTCCGCAGCGGCTCGACCAGCTCGAAGGAGAGGTCCTCGGGCAGGCCGCCCACGTTGTGGTGGCTCTTGATGTTCGCCGCGCCCTCGCCGCCGCCGGACTCGACGACGTCGGGGTAGAGCGTGCCCTGGACGAGAAAGGCGGTGGACGCCTTCCCGACATGCGCCGAGTCGCCCTCGCCCTCGACGACGCCCTGCTCACGCAGGATCTCCGCCTGGGCCTGCTCGAAGGTGCGGATGAACTCGCGGCCGATGATCTTGCGCTTGGTCTCGGGGTCGGTGACGCCGGCGAGCGCGGTGAGGAACTGCTCCTCGGCATCGACCATGACGAGCTTCGCCCCGCCGGTGGAGGCGCCGAAGGCCTTCTCGATCTGCTCGGACTCGTCCTGGCGCATCAGGCCGTGGTTCACGTACACGCAGGTGAGGCGGTCGCCGATGGCGCGCTGCACGAGCGCCGCGGCGACGGCGGAGTCCACGCCGCCGGAGAGGCCGCAGATCGCGGTGCCCTCGCCCACCTGGGCGCGGATCCGCTCGACCTGCTCCTCGATGACGTTGCCGGTGGTCCAGGACGGCTCGATGCCCGCGCCGCGGTGGAGGAAGTTCTCCAGCACCTCCTGGCCGCGGTCGGAGTGGCCCACCTCGGGGTGCCACTGCACGCCGTAGAGCCGCTTCTCGCGGTTCTCGAAGGCGGCGACGGGGCTGGCGGCGGAGGTCGCGACGACCTCGAAGCCCTCGGGCGCCTCGGTGACGGAGTCGCCGTGGCTCATCCACACGTTCTGGTCGACGTCCTGGCCGGAGAGCAGCTCGGAGGAGGCGTCGAGGGCCTCGAGGCGGGTCGCGCCGTACTCACGCACGCCCGTCGGGGAGACGGTGCCGCCGGCCGCCGCGGCCATCGACTGGAAGCCGTAGCAGAGCCCGAGCACCGGCACGCCGGCCTCGAGCAGGGCCGGGTCCAGGCGGGGTGCCCCCTCGGTGTAGACGGAGCTCGGCCCGCCGGAGAGGATGATCGCGCGGGGATCCTTCGCGAGCATCTTCTCGACGGCCATCGAGTGCGGGACGATCTCGGAGTAGACCCGGGCCTCGCGCACGCGACGGGCGATGAGCTGTGCGTACTGGGCGCCGAAGTCGACGACGAGGACGGGGCGCTGGTCGGTGTCGGTCACAGGCGCGAGTCTACGTCGCGCCCGGGCCCCGGGGCGCCGCGGTCCGGCTCCCCCGAGGGCGAGCCTGCTCACGCCGGGCTCCGCTCCTCGAGCGCGGGCGCCGCACCGCGGGCCCGGTCGCGAAGGGTCCGGACGGGAAGGGTCCGGTCACCAGGCGGTCAGACCCGCTCCTGGTCCTGGATCGTGGGGCGTCGTGCGAGATCGGACTCGACGCGCTGCTGGGTCCAGCGCTCGCCGAAGAAGGACAGCACCGGGACGACGCCGAAGAACATCAGCAGCAGCATCCGCGGCAGGCCCCAGCGCATCTTCATCCACAGGTCGAAGCCGAGCACCACGTAGACCATGTAGATCAGGCCGTGGATCGGGGACCACACCGAGGAGACCTGCTCCCAGAACGGAGAGGTCGAGGTGAACCAGGCGTCGCCGCCGAAGACGACATAGCGCATGGTCATGATGCCCACGAGCACCAGCAGCGCGATCCCCTCCACGATGGAGGCCACGCGGAAGCGGGCGAAGGAGGTCCTGGCGGCGACTTCGTCGAGGGGGCGTTCTGCGGGCACGGTCACACGTCCTTGTCGGGGTTCTGCTGGGGGGCGGGGCGGGAGCTCGGGGCGACGCCCGAGGGGGCGAGTCCGGCGGCGTGGTCCGCGCCGGCGGTGCGGTCGGCGGCGGCCCGGTCGGCGGGGGCCGCACCGGAGTTCTGGTCGGGACCGGCCGACGGCCCGGGGCGCGGCCCGTCGTCGGAGGCCTCGGCGAGCAGCCTCTCGACCTCCTCGCGGCGGTCGTCGAGCTCGTCGCGATAGGCGGTGCGCACCGAGCGCCACCACAGGTACAGGAAGAACACGCCGAACGCCACCCACTGGAAGGAGTAGCCGATGTTCTGCCAGTCCAGACCGCGGGAGAACTGGGACTCCGCGGCGGGCAGCGCCGAGAGCGGGGCCTCGGCCTCGTCGAGTGAGAGATAGCCGGCGTACATGGGCGAGCCCCACTCGTTGACCAGCAGCGGGGTCGCGATCTCCCGCGCCACCCCGTCGACGACGCCGCCGGAGGCGGACTCGCTCGCCTCCAGGCGTCCGGAGAGGTGGACCTCCCCCGCCGGCGTGGCGGGGGCGAGGGAGGGATCGAGCATGCCGTCCTCGCCGGTCACGTCCTCGGCGGGCAGCCAGCCGCGGGCCACGGGCAGGCGGGCCTCGGTACCGTCCTCGAGCTCGACCAGGAAGGCGGTCACCACGATCACGGCGTCCTCCCCCTCGATCTTGCGGCCGGGGACGAGGACCTGCTCGCCGGCGGCGAAGCGTCCGTCGGCCGTGACGATGTCGCCGACCATCTCGTTGGTGACGGCGTCGCCGACGCCGACCACCTCGCGGATGTCCCCGATCTGCTGGGGGCCGTCGGCCTTGTCGGTCAGCGCGCGGTGGGCGCGGTCCCACTGCCATCCGGCGAGGAGACCGCACACGATCGTCGCCACGATCATCAGGGCGAGCAGCCCGAGGAATCGGGGGCGGAGGGCGACGCGGAGCATGGCCACCATGGTACGAGCCGGCGCCCGGACGGGACCTGGAGAGGGACCTCGATCACGTCCGGGTGAACGGGCGACCGGGCCCAGGCCGCCCCACCTGCACCGTTGGGGTCCCCGTCGTCTCGAACCGTCGTCTCGGCGCGGTGCGCGGCGGCCCGTCGGCCGCTCCCCCGTACCCGAGCCGACGGCTCCCGGCCGGGACTCCCGGCCCCGTGCCACGGGAGGGCCGCGCGCCTATGCTGGGGTCGTGTCGCAGAGTGTGTATATCGCCAGCCCGGAGGGGATGACCGGCAAGTCGATGGTGGCTTTCGGTCTGCTCGAAGCCCTCGCCTCCCGATCCGATCGTGTCGGGGTGTTCCGCCCCGTCGTGCGCTCGACGTCCACGCGCGACTACGCCGTGGACCTGCTCATCCGCCACCCCGCCGTCGACCAGGACTACGAGGACGCGATCGGGGTGGACCACGAGCTGGTCCTGTCCGATCCGGATGCCGCCCACGAGCGGATCCTCGCCCGCCATCGCGAACTCGCCGAGCGCTACAGCGTGCTGGTCGTGCTCGGCTCGGACTACGACGACCTCGCCAACCCCACCGAGCTCGCCTTCAACGCCGAGGTCGCCGCCAACATGGGCGCGCCGGTGGTGGTGGTGCTCTCGGGGCTGGACCGCAGCCCGGACCAGATCGGGGCGCTCGCAGCGGTCGCCGTCGGCGAGTTCGGCGGTCACCATGCGATGCCGCTGGCCGTCATCGTCAACCGTGCCGAGGCCGCGTCCCTCGACGCCGTGCGCGAGGCCGTCTCGGCGAAGGTGCCCGGTGCGCTGGTCTCCGCGATCCCGGAGAACCCGGTGATCCTGGCGCCGACGGTGCAGGAGCTGAAGGACGCGGTGGACGGCTCGCTGCTGATGGGCAATCCCGAGTGGCTCGAGCGCGTCTCCGTGGGCACGGTCATCGCGGCGATGAGCCTGCCCAACGTGCTCACCCGCCTCACCGAGAACTGCACGGTGATCGCCCCCGGCGACCGCTACGACCTGCTGCCCGGGCTCGTCATGGCGCAGCAGTCGGGCACCTTCCCCGCGCTCTCCTCGATCGTGCTCACGGGCGGCTATCAGGTGCCCGAGGAGGTGGACCGCCTCATCTCGGGCGTGCAGCAGGACCTGCCGATCATCACCTCGGAGCTGTCCACCTTCGACACCGCGGTGCGGATCGCCCGCTCCCGCGGCCGGCTCAGCGCCGCGAGCGCGCAGAAGCTCGACGCGGCGCGCCGCGCGGTCGCCGAGCACCTGCCCACCGAGGAGCTGCTCTCCGCCCTCGAGGTGACCCGCAGCGAAGTGGTCACCCCGATGATGTTCGAGTTCGAGCTGCTGGCCCGCGCCCGCGGGGAGAAGAAGACGATCGTCCTGCCCGAGGGCGAGGACGAGCGGATCCTCGCCGCGGCCGAGTCGATCCTCGCCCGCGGCGTCGCGGACCTGGTGCTGCTCGGCGAGGAGAACACGATCCGCGCCAAGGCCTCCCAGCTCGGCCACGACATCTCCGAGGCGCGCGTGGTCTCCCCGCACGATCCGGAGCACGTCGAACGCTTCGCGGAGGAGTACGCCAGGCTGCGCGCCAAGAAGGGCGTGACCCTCGAGCAGGCCCGCTCGACGGTCCAGGACGTCTCCTACTTCGGCACGATGATGGTGCAGATGGGCGAGGCCGACGGGATGGTCTCCGGCGCGGTCCACTCCACCGCCCACACGATCCGCCCGTCCTTCGAGATCATCAAGACCAGGCCCGGCGCGAAGATCGTCTCCTCGGTGTTCCTGATGGCGCTCGAGGACCGGGTGCTGGTCTACGGCGACTGCGCCGTGAACCCCGACCCCACCGCCGAGCAGCTCGCCGACATCGCGGTGCAGTCCGCGGCCACCGCCACGCAGTTCGGCGTGGACCCGCGGATCGCAATGCTCTCCTACTCCACCGGCACCTCGGGCAGCGGCGCCGACGTGGACAAGGTGCGCGAGGCGACCGAGCTGGTGCGCTCCACCGACCCGTCGCTCGACGTGGAGGGTCCGATCCAGTACGACGCCGCGGTGGACGCCTCGGTCGCCAAGACCAAGCTGCCGGACTCCTCGGTCGCGGGCCGGGCGACGGTGTTCGTCTTCCCCGATCTCAACACCGGCAACAACACCTACAAGGCCGTGCAGCGCTCGGCCGGCGCGATCGCGATCGGCCCCGTCCTGCAGGGCCTGAACAAGCCGGTCAACGACCTCTCCCGCGGAGCGCTCGTGGACGACATCATCAACACCGTCGTGATCACCGCGATCCAGGCCCAGGCGGCCGACGCGGAGAACGCCTCGACGGAGCCGGCGAAGGAGAAGCCATGACCACCTCCGCCCATGCCTCCTCCGACAGCGCCGAGCACCCCCGGACGATCCCGGACGCCGCGACGGTGCTCGTGCTGAACTCGGGCTCCTCCTCGCTGAAGTTCCAGCTGCTGGACCCGACCGCGGAGGAGGTCTTCGCCTCCGGGATCGTCGAGCGGATCGGCCTGGACAAGGGCGTCGCGCGGCTGGAGACGGGCTCGGTCACCCAGCCTTTCTCGGGCGAGGTGCCGAACCACGTCGTGGCCATGGAAGTGGTCATGCGGCTGTTCGAGCAGGCGGGTCTCTCCCTCGAGGAGGCGAACGTGGTCGCGGTCGGCCACCGCGTGGTGCAGGGCGGGGCGCGCTTCGCGGCCCCGAAGCTCATCGACTCCTGGGTGCGGGACCAGATCAAGGACCTCGGCGCGCTCGCGCCGTTGCACAACCCCGCGGCGGTCGACGGGATCGACGCGGCCCGCAAGCTGTTCCCCGCGATCCCGCACGTGGCCGTGTTCGACACCGCCTTCTTCACCTCTTTGCCGGACGCGGCGCGCACCTATGCGCTGAACAAGCAGATCGCCGACGAGTACCGGATCCGCCGCTACGGCGCCCACGGCACCAGCCACCGCTACGTCTCCGAGCAGGTCACCGCGCACTTCGCCGCGCGGGGCGTGGACCCCTCCGCGCTGCGCCAGATCGTGCTCCACCTCGGCAACGGCGCCTCCGCCTCGGCGGTGCGCGGCGGCGAGCCGGTGGAGACCTCCATGGGGCTCACCCCGCTCGAGGGCCTCGTGATGGGCACCCGCACCGGGGACATAGACCCGGCCGTGTACGCCCACCTCTCCCGCAGCGCGGGGATGGACATCGACGAGATCGACACCCTGCTGAACAAGCGCTCCGGCATGCAGGGGCTGTGCGGGATGAGCGACTTCCGCGACATCACCGCCGCGATCCGCGACGGGAACCAGGACGCGGAGCTGGCGATGCAGGTGTACGTGCACCGGCTGCGCAAGTACGTCGGCTCCTACGCCTTCGTGCTCGGCGGCCTCGACGCGATCACCTTCACCGCCGGCATCGGCGAGAACGTGCCGGAGGTGCGCGAGCGCGTGCTCTCCGGTCTCGAGGGCTTCGGGATCCGTCTGGACCCTGCGCGCAACGCCGAGCGCGTCAAGGGCGTCCGGGTCATCTCGGCCGACGACTCGCCGGTGACGGTGCTGATCGTCCCCACCGACGAGGAGCTCGCGATCGCGCAGCAGGCGCTGGAGGTCGCGCGCTCGAAGCGCTGAGCAGGTCGACGCACTGGCAGGGCCGCGCGCGCCGGGAACGGCGCCTGCGTCTGCGCACGCCGGGCACGTCCGCGCCGCCCTTCTCGCGGTCGGCGGCGGCGTCCCGGACCCTCCTGACCTCCGACTATCCTGAGCTCGCACCGCACGCGTCCTGAGGGGGAACCGATGACCTATCCGCCTGCCTACGGCCCTGCCCACAGCTATGCCCCGGCTCCGCGACGTCGCCGGCGTGGAGTGAAGCGCACGGTCTTCGGCGCGCTCGGGCTGGTCGCCAACGCGGTCGGGCTCGTCGTGATGCCGATCGTCGCGGCGTTCATCGGCGGTGCGATGATCTACGCCGGGAGCTCCGAGATGACGCCGCTGGACCCTTCCGGGGACACCTTCGAGGCCTCCTCCTGGTCCATGTACACGATCGCCGCGCCTGCGGACGACCATGGCACGACGACCTGCGAGATCGAGGGCGCGGACATCTCCGTCTCACCCTCCGACGCCCAGGACGTCTCGATGGGGAGCGTGGATGGCGAGCCCTACTACGACCTCTACGACGTGCAGGTGTTCGGCGATCAGGAGGTGAGCGTGACCTGCACCGGGGGTGAGGCCATCGCCCTGTGGGACGCGGGGATGGGAGGCCTCCTTGTGAGCCTGGGGATCGGCGTGCTCCTTCCCGTGGCCCTCGGCCTCATCGCGCTGGTGATGACGATCTGGGGGATCATCGCACTGGTGCGCTCGGCCTGAGACCCCGGGTCGGGGGCCCGGGATCGGAGAACTCGCTCGCCGCGGGAGCTGCCATCCCCGTCGTCGTCTCAGACGGTGGTGACGACCTCGACCCGCTGGAACTCCTTGAGGTCGAGATAGCCGGTGGTCGCCATCGCGTGGCGCAGCGCGCCGACGAGGTTGGTGGTGCCGTCGGCGGAGATCGACGGGCCGAAGAGGATCTGCTCGAGCGGAGCGACGGTCCCGACGGGGACGCGGTGGCCGCGGGTGAGCGTGGGGTGGTGCGCCTCGCTGCCCCAGTGGTGGCCGCGGCCGGGCGCCTCCTCGGCGCGGGCCAGGGCCGCACCGACCATCAGGCCATCGGCGCCGCAGGCGATCGCTTTGACCAGGTCGCCGCTGCGGCCCAGGCCGCCATCGGCGATGACGTGCACGTAGCGGCCGCCGGACTCGTCCATGTAGTCGCGTCGGGCGGCGGCGACGTCGGCGACGGCGCTGGCGAGCGGGACCTGGATGCCGAGGGTCTCGCGGGTGGTCTGCGAGGCGCCGCCGCCGAAGCCGACGAGCACGCCCGCGGCGCCGGTGCGCATCAGGTGCAGGGCCGCGGTGTAGGTCGCGCAGCCGCCGACGATGACGGGGACGTCGAGCTCGTAGATGAACCGCTTGAGGTTCAGCGGCTCACGGCCGGTGGAGACGTGCTCGGCGGAGACGGTGGTGCCACGGATGAAGAAGAGGTCCACGCCCGCGTCGACGACCGTCTTCCAGTGCTCCTGGGTGCGCTGCGGGGAGAGGGAGCCGGCCGCGGTCACGCCCGCGTCGCGCAGCTGCTGGATGCGGTCGCGGATCAGCTCGGGCTTGATCGGTTCCTCGTAGACTCTGCGCATCACCTCGACCACGCCCTCCTCGGAGGCGGCGGCGATCCGGTCGAACTGCGCGGAGGGGTCCTCGTAGCGGGTCCACAGCCCCTCGAGATCCAGCACGCCGAGTCCGCCGTGCTCGCCGAGCGCGATCGCGGTCTCCGGGGACATCAGGGAGTCCATCGGGGCGGCGAAGATCGGGATGTCGAAGTGGTAGGCGTCCACCTGCCAGGCGGTGGAGACGTCCTCCGGGTCCCGGGTGCGTCGGGAGGGGACCACCGCCACGTCGTCGAAGCTGTAGCTGCGGCGTCCCCGCTTGTTGCGGCCGATCTCGATCTCGCTCATCACACGGGGAGTCTACCGATCCCGGGGACCGCGGCGGGCCGGCCGCCGGGGAGGGACGCCGCCCCGGATCGTCACAGCGGCCAGGCGGTGTTCACGTCCGGGGTCCTGCCCTTCTTCGTGAGCCACTCGTTCATGCCCTCGGCCCAGCGCCCATGCCAGCCCACCTGCTCGCGGTGGAGCTCCGCGAGGGCGGAGGAGGCGACCTGCGGGTACTTCGCGGCGATCGCGCGGACCACGTCCAGGGTGGCGGAGACGTCGACGTCGGCGGTGTGGAGGCGACCGTCCTGCTCGAGGCCGTAGTGGGCGAGGACGTCGGTGAGGGTGCGCTTGCCCTTGCGGTAGCGGTCCACGCCGCGGTCGATGACGAGCCCGTCGATCACGGGCGCGATGTCGTGGCCGAGCCGCTGGACGAGCGTGGGCAGCCCCAGGCGGGTCAGCTCGTTCTCGAGGATCGCCAGGTCGAAGCCGATGTTGAAGGCGACCAGCGGCACGTCCTTCCCGAGCGCTTCGACGATCATGCCCGCGACCTCGTCGAGCGCCTCGGCGGGCTGCATGCCGTGCTCGCGGGCGTGCTCGGTGCTGATCCCGTGCACGCGCTGGGCGGGCTCGGGGATCTCCACCCCCGGGTCGATCAGCCACGTCGCGACGGTCTCGTTCTCGCGCCCGGGGCCGACGGAGTGCACGAGCGCGACCGTGACGATCCGGTCCCGCTCGACGTTCGTGCCGGTGGTCTCGGTGTCGAAGCCCAGCAGCGGGGCGTCGATCCAGGAGGGGGTGCTCATGCCCTCAAGACTAGAGCCCGTCGCCCACGGCTCGCCCCGCACGGCGGGTGCTGTGGACGCGAGAGCCATGGGGAGGAATGATCACGGGGCACGCCCCGCTTCCCGACCTCGAGGAGACCCGATGCCCGCTCCCGCCCTGTACCTGCACCTGCCCGGCACCGCCGCCGAGGCGCTCGAGTTCTACCAGGGGGTCTTCGGCGGGGAGACCTCCGCGGCGACCTACGCCGAGTTCGAGCGGACCGACGGGCCCGGCTCCGCGATCGCCCACGGCATGCTGCGCGGCGCGGTGGACCTGTACGTCTCCGACGCCGGCGAGGCCGACGAGCCCTTCGCCGCGCGCGGCCTCATGGTCGCGCTGCTCGGGGCCGCCGATCCCACCACGCTGCGCACCTGGTTCGCGGAGCTCGCCGAGGGCGGCGAGGTCCTCGATCCGCTGCAGCGCCGGGCCTGGGGCGCCTCCGACGGGCAGGTCCGCGACCGCTTCGGGGTGCGCTGGCTGATCGGCTACGAGCACGGCACCGATCCGTCAGCGCAGGCCCTGACTCAGCGCGAGGAGTAGTTCGGGGCCTCCATGATCGCGGCCATGTCGTGGGGGTGGGACTCCTTGAGCCCGGCCGCGGTGATGCGCACGAACTTCCCGCGCTCCTTCAGCTCGGGCACGGTGTTCGCGCCGACGTAGAACATCGACTGGTGCAGCCCGCCGATGAGCTGGTGGACGACGGAGCCGAGTTGCCCCTTGTAGGAGACGCGGCCCTCGATGCCCTCGGGGACGATCTTGTCGTCGCTGGGGACGTCGGCCTGGAAGTAGCGGTCCTTGGAGAAGGACTTCTTGCCGCGCGAGGACATCGCGCCGAGCGAGCCCATGCCGCGATAGGCCTTGTACTGCTTGCCGCCGACGAGCACGACCTCGCCCGGGGACTCCTCGGTGCCGGCCAGCAGGGAGCCGACCATGACGGTGTCGGCGCCGGCGACGAGCGCCTTGGCGATGTCGCCGGAGTACTGCAGGCCGCCGTCGCCGATCAGCGGCACGCCCGCGGGGCCGCAGGCCTTGGCGGCCTCGTGGATCGCGGTGACCTGCGGGACGCCGACGCCGGCGACCACGCGGGTGGTGCAGATGGAGCCGGGGCCCACGCCGACCTTGACCGCGTCGGCGCCCGCGTCGACGAGCGCCTGTGCGCCCTCGCGGGTGGCGACGTTGCCGCCGATGATCTGGACGTCGGCGAAGCAGGGGTCGTTCTTCAGGGTGCGGATCATCTCCAGCGCCAGGCGGGCGTGGCCGTTGGCGGTGTCGACGACGAGCACGTCGACGCCGGCGTCGCGCAGCTGGCCGGCGCGCTCGAGGGAATCGCCGAAGAAGCCGACGCCCGCGCCCACGAGGAGGCGGCCCTGGCTGTCCTTGGAGGCGTCGGGGAACTGCTCGGACTTCACGAAGTCCTTCACGGTGATCAGCCCGGTCAGGCGGCCCTCGGCGTCGATCAGCGGGAGGCGCTCGCGCTTGTTCCTGCGCAGCAGGGCGGTGGCCTGCTCGGGGGTGACGTCCTCCGGGGCGGTGAACAGCTCGGTGGTCATCACGTCGGCGACGCGGGTGGTGGACCACTCGGCGACGGGGATGAAGCGCAGGTCGCGGTTGGTGCAGATGCCCAGCAGGCGCTGGCCCTGGTCGACGACAGGGAGGCCGGAGACCCGGAACTGGCCGCACAGGGCGTCGAAGTCCTCGAGGGTCGCCTCGGGGCCGATCGTGACGGGGTTCGTGATGCGGCCGGTCTGGGTGCGCTTGACGAGGTCGACCTGGTGGGCCTGGTCCTCGATGGAGAGGTTGCGGTGGAGGATGCCGATGCCGCCGTGGCGGGCCATCGCGATCGCCATCCGCGACTCGGTCACGGTGTCCATCGCGGCGCTGGCGAGGGGGAGCTTGAGGGTGATCTCCCTGGTGAGCCGGGAGGAGGTGTCCGCCTCGGAGGGGATCACGTCGGTCTCCCCGGGAAGCAGCAGGACGTCGTCGTAGGTCAGGCCGATGAAACCGAAGGGATCCGCGCTCGTCATGCAGAAATGCTACGTCCCGGAGAACCGGGGCGGGCAGGCCGTCCGACGTGGGAACGGCCACGTCCGCGACCCGGCCCCACCCCGGGAGTTCACCCCGATGTCACCACGCGGACACTTCTGGGCCTAGAGTGGCCGCGGCGCGCGAGGGCCGTCCGGCTCCCGCGCCCCTCCCCCGCCCCTCCTCACCCCGGGAACGCGACGATGGCACGCACCTCCGCCCAGGACTCGACCGACGCCCCCGTGACCAAGGGCTTCCTCGGTCCCGACCGCAACTGGCACGTCGGTGCCGGGCTGATGACACTCGCGACCGTGGTCGCGTTCACGATCTGGGCCTTCACCCACACCGGCACCGACATCAACGCCTTCCTGCTGATCCTCGCGATCGCGTTCGGGCTGTTCATGGCGTTCAACATCGGCGGCAACGACGTCGCGAACTCCTTCGGCACGAGCGTCGGCGCCGGCACCCTGACCATGAAGCAGGCCCTCGTCGTCGCGGCGGTCTTCGAGGTCTCCGGCGCCGTGCTCGCCGGCGGCTCCGTCACCGAGACCGTGCGCAGCGGCATCGTGGACCTCGAGGGGATGGCGATCGACCCGCTCGCCTTCGCGCTGATCATGATGTCGGCCCTGCTGGGCGCCGCGGTGTGGCTGCTGCTGGCGACCAGGATGGGCTGGCCGGTCTCCACCACGCACGCGATCATCGGCGGCATCGTCGGCGCGGCGGTGACCACCGGCCTGGTCACGGGCACCGGCGGCTTCGCCATGGTGCAGTGGGGTGAGATCGGGAAGATCGCCGTGTCCTGGATCCTCTCCCCTCTGCTGGGCGGCATCGCCTCCTTCCTCCTGTTCGGGGCGATCAAGCGCCGGATCCTCGCCCCCGCCGCCCGCGCGATCGCGCTCGGCTCCCGCGGCTACGACGACGCGGAGGACGACGAGGACGACGACGATGAGGAAGACGACGCGGACGAGTCGTGGCAGCGTCACGTGCCCGCCTCCGAGCGCATGACCGAGCTGCAGCAGTCCGCCTTCGCCGAGTCCGCGGCGCTGGACCTCACCCCGGGCGGTCCCGGCGCCGAGCTCATCGAGGCCTCCGCGGATCTGACCAAGAAGCAGCGCAAGGCGGCCCGCAAGGTGGAGCGCAAGGCCGCCTACCACGCCCTGGAGAAGCGGGTCCCGCCGCTGGCCGCCGGCGCCGCGATGCTGCTGGCCGCGATGCTGGTGTTCAAGGGCCTGGACAACGTGGGACTGAACATCTCCGTCGGCGGCGGCGTGCTGATGCTGGTCATGCTCGCGCTCGGGGTGTGGATGGCGACGACGATCTTCGCGCGCGCCCTGAAGAAGCAGTCGATCTCGCGCGCCACCTTCATCATGTTCAGCTGGATGCAGGTGTTCACCGCCTGCGCCTTCGCCTTCTCCCATGGCGCCAACGACATCGCCAACGCGATCGGCCCCTTCGTGGCGGTCCTCGACGTGCTGAAGACCGGGCAGATCGGCGCGGAGGCCGCGGTGCCCACCGCCGCCCTGATCGCCTTCGGCATCGCGCTGGTCTCGGGGCTGTGGTTCGTGGGCCGCAAGGTGATCCACACCGTCGGCACCGGCCTGACCGCGATGCACCCCTCCTCCGGCTTCGCCGCGGAGCTGGCGGCGGCGACGATCGTGCTGCTCGCCTCGGTGCTGGGCCTGCCCGTCTCCTCCACGCACATCCTGATCGGCGCGGTGCTCGGCGTCGGCATCGTCAACCACGCCGCGAACTGGCGGCTCATGCGGCCGATCTTCCTCGCCTGGGTCATCACCCTGCCCGCCGCCGCAGGCATCGGCGCGGCGGTCGTGCTGGTGCTGCGCGCGATGTTCTGAGGCCCCTGCCTCCGCTGCGCACCGCCCGCAGCCCGCCGACGCGGCTCCTGCGCCCCGCACCCCGGCCGCGTCCTCCAGGACGCCGCCGGGGTGCGGTCGTCTCAGGGGCGCGGATCGCCGTCCCGGGGCTCCTCCCGCCCGCCGAGCACCCGTCGCACCCGGTCGAACTCGGCCTGGAAGACGGCCTCGTCGTGCGCGTACTCCTCCCGCCAGGGCATGCCGAGGCGGGCGGCGAGCTCACGATGCGCCGCCTCGACGCGGCCGCGCCGCTCCTCGTGCACGAGCACCTCGCGCGGCGGCGCCGGACGGAACCCCGCCGCGGTCTGCAGGACGCGCAGCCCGTCGAAGGAGGCGGCGTCCCAGCCGATCTCCGGAACGACCCACTGCCGCACCTGCTCCTCCCCCGGCGCGCGCACACCGATCAGCCCGAGACTGCCGCGCACCGCCTCCCCCACCGCGTACTCGACCTCGCCGAGCGCCGCGCGGTCGCGGGTGCGCAGGCCCTTGCGCAGGCGCAGGGTCCGTGACTGCTCGTCGAGGAGCACGACGGTGCGAGTCAGCAGCAGCGGCACCAGCGCCCACAGCGCGAACAGGGCCCAGAGGGCGAGCGCGCCGAGCAGCAGCTGCGTCCCGGCGGGGGCGAGCAGCTGCTCGAGCAGCCCGTCGTGCCCGTCCCGGAGCCGGGAGATCCGCCACTGCTGGAACCCCGCGCCGGCGAAGGGGCTCAGCAGCAGGGAGACCAGCGGCAGTCCGATCAGCGCACCGGGCAGGTAGCGGCCGCGGACCGAGGGGCCGACGAGCACCTCGCCGCTGCGGGTGCGCCGCGGGGCGGGGACAGTCGCGGCGGGGTCCGCGGGCGGGGTCGTGCTCACGGTGACCAGCGTACGGTCAGGTGCCTGGGGGCTCGCCCGGGGCGAGGCCCCCGAGCACCCGCCCGCTGCGGAACTCCCTCGCCTGCCCGGTCACCGGATCGGTGAAGGAGAGCGAGCGGGCCAGCAGCTGGAGCGGCCCGGCCGGCTCCGGGGAGGGCTCGGGGTAGAGGTCCTCCCCGGCGATCGGGGCGCCGCGGGAGGAGAGCTGGAGGCGCAGCTGATGCGTCCGTCCGGTGCGGGGACGCAGCCCCAGCAGCAGCGCCCTGCCCTCCGCGGGGCCCTCCCCCTCGGTGTCGCCCGCCGCGAGCACCTCGAGCTCGGTGTGCGCGTTCGGCGCGCCGGGCACGATCCTCGCAGTGAGCTCCCCGCGGCGCTTATCCAGCCGGTCCGCGAGCTCGGCCCGCTCCCCGACTCCCCGCGGCAGCGTGCACCCGGGGCCGGGCAGGACGAGCGCCTCGTAGCGCTTGTCGACCTCGCGCTTCGCGAAGAGCTGCTGATAGGCGCTGCGCTCCTCGGGACGCACGCCGAAGGCGAGCACCCCGGCGGTGCGACGGTCCAGGCGGTGCAGCGGCACCAGCTGCTCGATCCCCGTGTCGCGGCGCAGGCGGACCAGGGCGCTGGCGAGAACGTGGGCGCCGCGCGGCATGGTCGCCACGTCATGGGGCTTGTCGATCACCAGCAGGTGCTCGTCGTGGAAGAGGATCGGCAGAGGCTCGGCCGGCACCTCCTCAGCGCGCAGCTCGCGGTGGAACCACAGCTCGTCGCCGCCGACGACGGGGTCGTCGGCCGCCCATGCACGTCCGCGGGCGTCGACCACCTCCCCCGCGGCGAAGCGATCGGCCAGCGGCGTGGCGGCCGGGTCCGCGAGGGCGGGGAAGCGTGCCAGGAGCATCGAGGCCGCCGGTCCGACGGGGGCGTCCCCCGGCACGAGCCAGCGCACCGCGTCCAGACCGTCCCGCTGCGGCAGCGGGGGCGGGAGCCGACGG
>NZ_KV788785.1:0-3303 GCF_001807385.1 Brachybacterium sp. HMSC06H03
CGCGCAGGCCCCGGTGCGGATCGGGCGCGGCGACGACGAGGTCGGCGACGTGGAGCTGCCGGCCGACGCCTCCCGCGAACGCGCCCTCGCCCTGGACCCCGGCGACCGGATCGAGGTGGGCCCGGCCGCGGACGGGCTGCGTCTGGTCCTCGCGGTCCGGGGCGGGATCACGCAGGTGAGGCGGCAGGACCCCGGCGACGACGCGCCGATCGAGGTGCTCGGCGCACGCTCCCGCGACACCCTCTGCGACCTCGGCCCGGATCCGCTGCAGGCCGGCGACCTGCTGCTCGTCGGCCCCGAGCGCGGCCTCGACGCGGTGCCTGCCGCCGGGGACGCCGTCCCGTCGTCGTCGGCCGAGCATCCCGACGAGGACACCATCCGCATCCCCGTGCTCATCGGGCCGCGCGCCGAGCTGCTCGGCGACGAGGCGGTCGAGGCGCTGCTCGGCACGGCCTGGACGGTGCGACCCGACTCGGACCGGGTCGGGGTGCGACTCGACGGGCCGGCGCTCCCGGTCCCCCCGGGCGCGGCGTCCGTGCCGAGCGAACCGATGCTGCCCGGGGCGGTGCAGGTGCCGCCCTCGGGGCTCCCGGTCGTCTTCGGCCCCGACCACCCCACCACCGGCGGCTACCCGGTGATCTCCGTGGTCACGCGCACGGGACTGGACCGTCTCGCCCAGGCGGGGCCGGGCACGCTCCTGCGCTTCGTCACCACGGACGGCGACGGGACGCGCTGGTCGCCACCCGCCCGCCGATGACACGATGGCAGGCATGCCGCGCCTCCTTCCCGACCCCGCCTACTTCGCCTCGCTGCCCAAGGTCATCACCTCGGGAGCGGTGATCCTGCGCGACGAGGACGGCCGCTTCGTCATCGAGAAGCCGAACTACCGCCCGCACTGGCTTCTGCCCGGCGGCGGCGTCGACCCCGGCGAGGACGCCCGGCAGTGCGCCCAGCGCGAGGTCATGGAGGAGCTGGGCCTGGACGTCGAGGTGGGCCGCCTTCTCGCCGTGGACTGGCTGCCGGCGAGTCCGGTGCGCAGCGCGCCGATGGGCGTGCACTTCATCTTCGACGCCGGCGTGATCCCCCGCGCGCAGCTCGAGGCGGAGATCGTGCCGCAGGCCTCGGAGCTCGACGACTGGGCGCTCATCGAGGAGGACCGGGCAGAGCTGCTCTCGACCTGGGGCGCCGCCCGTGCCCGGCGCGCTCTCGCGGTGCTGCGCGGCGAGGCCGAGGTGGACCTCGCCTCCCATCCCCGGCGCTGACCTGTCGGTCCCGTCGGGAGGTCCGCGGCCGAGCGGCCGACGGGGCCCGCCGGGCGCGGCAGCTCGCCGGCGGCAATGCCCCTGGGGCGCGACGCACGTCGTGCGCGACGCCCGTCGGCCGCCGGTCGTCCCGCGTGCCGAGACCGCGCGAGACGACCCCCGAACCGCAACCGTTCCGAGACGTCCCACTTTTTCTCACTCTGACCAGGAGTCCTGCCCCCGGCAGCGCGCCGCGGCGCCCGTCGGTGTGATCCACGCCGCACGACGCAGCGGTCGCGGTGGGCCATGATGTGCCCACCCCTCCCCTCGTCGTCGGAGATGACATGAGCCCCTCCCCCCTCGCCCCGGAGTCCGCGGCCTCGGTCAGCCGGCCGCTCACCCGGTCGCAGCGCCTGGACCGCCTCCCCTTCACCCGCAAGCATGGCAAGCTGCTGGGCGCCTCCGGCATCGGCTGGGCGCTCGACGCGATGGACGTCGGCCTGATCTCCTTCGTCATCGCCGCGCTCACCGTGCACTGGGACCTCGCGAAGTCCGACGGGTCCCTCATCGCCTCCGCCGGCTTCGCCGGGATGGCGATCGGCGCGAGCCTCGGCGGGCTGCTGGCCGACAGGATCGGCCGACGCTCCGTCTTCGCCCTCACCCTCCTCGTCTACGGCCTGGCCACCGGCGCTTCCGCCCTCGCCCTGGGCGTCGGCGCGCTGATCGCGCTGCGCTTCGTGGTGGGCCTGGGTCTCGGCGCCGAGCTGCCCGTCGCCTCGACGCTGATGAGCGAGTTCGCGCCGGCCCGGATCCGCGGCCGGATCATCGTGTGGCTCGAGGCGTTCTGGGCCGGCGGCTGGATCCTCGCCGCCGTGATCGGCACGTTCGTGGCGACCTCGGGGCCGGCCGGATGGCGCTGGGCGCTCGCGCTCGGCATGATCCCGGCCGTCTACTCGCTGGTGATCCGTCTCGGGATGCCCGAGTCCGTGCGCTTCCTGGAGGCGAAGGGCCGTCACGAGGAGGCCGAGCGGATCGTCCGCGACTTCGAGGCCTCCGCCGGGATCGATGCCGGGACTCCGGCGGTCCCGCACTCCTCCGGGACCCGCACCGCGCCCGACGCGAAGGTCACCGGCGTCGGCGATGGGGGCCGTGTCTCCGCCGACGCGGTCGGCGTCGTGCCGGAGGCCGATCAGGTCGCGACCGGCGGCATCTGGTCGGCGTCCCTCCGCGCCCGCACCGCCGGGCTGTGGGTGGTGTGGTTCTGCATCAACCTCTCCTACTACGGCGCGTTCATCTGGATCCCGACGCTGCTGGTGGACCGCGGCTTCGACCTCACGAAGTCGTTCACCTTCACCCTGATCATCACGCTCGCCCAGATCCCCGGCTACGCCGCTGCGGCCTGGCTGATCGAGGTGCTCGGCAGGCGCTGGACCCTCACGATCTTCCTCGCAGGCTCGGCGCTGTCCGCCGTGGGCTACGGCATGGCCGACTCCGAGGCGATGATCCTGGTGGCCGGCTGCCTGCTGAGCTTCTTCAACCTCGGCGCCTGGGGCGCGCTGTACGCGATCGGCCCGGAGCTCTACCCCACCGCGGTGCGCGGCACGGGCGCGGGCGCGGCCGCCGCCTTCGGCCGCCTCGCCTCGATCATCGCCCCGTTCCTGGTGCCGGCGCTGGTGCTCGCCGGCGGGCAGTGGCTCGCCTTCGGGGTGTTCGCGCTCGCCTTCGCCGTCGCCGCCGCCGCGGCCTTCACCCTGCCCGAGCAGCGGGGGAAGGCGCTGGCGGAGTAGGTCGGAGTAGGTCTCAGGGTGATCCTCCGGCGCGATCACGAGCCCCCAGCGCCTCAGCGATCGCCGACCCGCATCACCCTGGCCCGGTTGTTCGACGTCCGGTACCAGTTTCCTGGTACCGGACGTCGAACAACCGGCCTGTGAGGGGCGCGCGAAGGGTGAGGGTGCGCCGCCGGCCGGGTGCCCAGCCCGAGCCGGTCATCCCGGGCCCGAGCCCGGGGTGCCGTGCCGGGTCGGGGCTCAGTTCACTTCTCGAGGGAGCCGTCGTAGGCGCA
>NZ_KV788786.1:0-2184 GCF_001807385.1 Brachybacterium sp. HMSC06H03
GCCGTCTCGCGAGGCCGCCCCGCCCGCCGCTTCTCCCTGCGCGCGCAGGCCGGGATCCTGCTCGCCGTCGACGCCGGCCAGCACACCCTCGCCGCCCGTGCGGCGGACCTGCGCGGTCGCGAGCTGGCCGCAGAACGCCTCGTGCTCGAGGACGCTCCGCTCGTCGGCGACGACCTCGAGGCCGGCGCCGCCGCGGCGGAACGGCGCCTCGAGGCGCTGCGCGCGCTGCTGGACCGGGTGAGCGCGCGGGCCGGAGCGGGAGGCTCGGTCCGCCTGCTCACCGTCGTGGGCGTGCCCGCGCCGGTCGATGCCGAGGGGCGCTCCCCGAGCGGCGACGCCGGCTACTGGCCCGCCATGAACCCCGGCCTCGTCGACGCGCTCGACGGCCCCGTCCTCGTCGAGAACGACGCGAACCTCGCCGCGCTCGCCGAGCGCGCCCACCTGGCCTGCTCCGGCGCCGATGCCGACCACCTCGCCGCCCTGCTCATGGGTGAGCGCTTCGGCGCCGGGCTCGTCGTCGACGGGCGGCTCCTGCGCGGCGCCGACGGCGGCGCGGGCGAGATGCGCTTCCTCGAGACCGTGCTCGGCGACCCTCGCGGGGCCGACGGCGTCGCCGCCCTCGCCCGGCGGTGGGCGCTCGAGGCGCTCGAGGCAGGGGAGACCTCAGCCGCGCTCTCGGCCCTGCCCGCTGCCGAGCTCGGCGCGAAGGACGTCTTCGCCGCCGCCCGCGACGGCGATGCGCTCGCCGGCGCCGTGCTCGAGCGCATCGGCGACCGCCTCGCCCGCATCGCCATGATCCTCTCGAGCCTGATCGCCGTGGACACCGTCGTCGTCGCCGGCGCGATCGCCGAGGCCATCGACCCCGTCCTCGAGCATGCGCGCGAGGCGCTGCCCCGGATCGGGACCCCGCCCCTCCCGCAGCTGCGCGCCAGCTCCCTCGGCCGCGACGTCGTCGTGCGCGGAGCGCTGGAGCTCGCCCTGACCCGCCTGCGCGAGGACCCGCTGGCACTCCTGGCCACGGACCCCCTCCAGGAGCCCCATCCACCGACCGAAGGGAACCGCACGTCATGACCGCAGCAGCACCGCAGGCCGCAGCGCCGCAGGAGGGCATGCGCCGACTCCGCGCCGGAGTGATCGGCCTGGGCTGGGCCGGCCAGCAGCACCTCGCCGCCTACGCCGCCGACCCCGCCGTCGACCTCGTCGCCCTCTCCGCGATGGAGGAGCACCTGCTGGCCCGTTTCGGCGAGGAGCACCAGGTGCCCGGCCGCTACCGGGACTGGCGGCAGATGCTCGCCGAGGCCGAGCTCGACGTCGTCTCGATCGCGACCCCGACCTTCCTCCATGCCGAGATGGCGATCGCCGCGCTCGAGGCGGGCGTGCACGTGCTCACCGAGAAGCCGATGGCCCAGACCGGCGAGGCCGCGGCCGCGATGGTCGAGGCGGCCCGTCGCGCCGGGCGGGTGCTCGAGGTGTCCTTCAACCACCGTCGACGCGGCGACGTCACCGCGTTGAAGACCGTGATCGACTCCGGCGTCCTGGGGAGCATCTACTACGCCAAGACCGGCTGGATCCGCCGTCAGGGCATCCCCGGGCTCGGCACCTGGTTCACCAAGGCCGAGAGCGCCGGCGGCGGCGCGATGATGGACATCGGCATCCACATGCTCGACATGACCCTCCACCTCCTCGGCGAGCCGGGCGTCACCGCCGCCTCCGCCATGACGCACGCCGAGTTCGGCCCCCGCGGCCGCGGGGGCTCCGGCTTCGGCGTCTCCCAGCTCGAGGACGGCGCCCCCTTCGAGGTCGAGGACCTCGCCACCGCCTTCCTGCGCCTGGACGGCGGGGCGACGATGCTGCTGGAGTCCAGCTGGGCGCAGTGGATCCCCGAGGACCTCTGCTACGTCACCCTCTACGGCGCCGACGGCGGAGCGACGATCGAATGGGCCGGCGGGCCCGGAAACCACCGCATCACCGTGTGGACCGAGGTCGAGGGCATCCCCGCCGAGCTCAGCCCGCAGGTGGGCGAGGACCGCGGCCACGCCGGCGCCATCGCCGAGTTCCTGCAGGCGGTCCGCTCCGGCGACGTCGCGGCCCACGACGGCTCCCTCGCGCTGCGCCGCGCCCGGGTGCTCGACGCCTGCTACGCCTCCGCCGCGGCGGGCGCCGAGGTGGCCGTCGAGGGCTGAG
>NZ_KV788787.1:0-6689 GCF_001807385.1 Brachybacterium sp. HMSC06H03
CGCGGGGCGGGGAGCGCCCGGTGCGCGGGGCGGGACTGAGGCATCGGCCATCCCCGCGCCGCCGCGAGGGAGGCGCGGGGCGGGCGGGCCGCTACCATCGGAGCACTCCGCGCCGCCCATCCACAGGAGCTGTGACCCGATGACCCAGGCCTACCACGCCGATTCCTCCGAGCTCGCCCGGAAGGAGGTGCTGACCTGGGAGCTGTTCGGCACCGCCTCGCGCGAGCTGGCCCAGACGATCGCCGACTCCGACTTCGAGCCGGAGATCATCATCGCCGTGGCCCGTGGCGGCCTGCTCCCGGCCGGGGCGCTCTCCTATGCGCTGGGCGTGAAGCTCTCCGACGCGATCAACGTCGAGTTCTACACCGACGTGCACGAGACCCTGCCCGATCCGGTGCTGCTCGCCCCGATGCTCGACACCGAGTCGATCAAGGGCAAGCGCCTGCTGGTCGTCGACGACGTCGCCGACTCCGGCCGCACCCTCGCGCTCGTGCTCGACCTGATGCGCGAGATGGGCGCCGACGCCCGCAGCGCCGTCATCTACGGCAAGCCCCGCTCGGTCGTGGACCCGGACTTCGTCTGGCGCCGCACCGACGAGTGGATCGTCTTCCCCTGGTCGGCCGAGCCGCCCGTCACCCCGTCGGCGGGCTGACCGCGCCGCGACCTGCACCCTCCACGCGCACGCACCAGACGGATCGGGTCAGGTCCTGAGCCACTTCGGCATAGAGAATGGCTCAGAACCTGACCCGATCGTGGTTCCGGGCCGGGCTGGGCGGGGTCAGCGGCGGACGGCCACGGCCCCGGAGGGCTCGCTCTGCTGCCAGGTGCGGTCATAGGCGGTGACGGCGTAGAACCCGCTCCCGTCGACGCCCTCGTGGACGATCTCGCCCGCGGCGCGCTCGGCCCGCACCACGGCGACGAGGTGGCGTCCGTCGGCGAGCTGCGCCTGGCCGATCTCCTCGTCGGGCAGATGCCACAGCGCGACGGAGGTGGCGCCGCGGGCCCGCCATCGCACCTGCACGCCGTCGGCGGCGGAGCGGGCCGAGACGACCGTCGGCTGCTCGGGCGCCTCACCGGGCACGGACTCAGCGGGCGGCCGGCGGCTCCGTCGAGTCGCCGGCGGGCTCCTGATCGCTGCCGGCTCCTGCATCGTGCGCGTCGGCGGTGCCGCGTCCGTCGGCCGTGGCGTGCCCCTCGCCCTCGCCGTGCTCCTCGCCGCCGCCGTGGTGGCCGAAGGGCAGGAAGTGCACGATCACGGCGAGGATCCCGCCGATGATCAGGCCGAACACGAAGGAGAAGAAGGTGTTGACCAGCCAGGCGAGCAGCGCGCCGACGCCGGCGACCCCCGCGACCAGACCCTCGAGGTGGTGCACCAGACCGTAGGGCTGGGCGAGCCCGAGCTCATGGGTGCCGACCAGCAGGATGTGGCCGCCCACCCACAGCATCGCGATCATGCCGACGTAGCTGATCACGTCCATGACCCGCGGCATCGCGCCGACCAGGCCGCGGCCGAAGCGCTTCTTCCCCTCGGAGGCGTCCTCGTCCTTGGCCATCGCCAGGCCGATGTCGTCCATCTTCACCAGCAGGCCCACAGCGCCGTAGACCAGCGCGGTGATGCCGACGGCGATCACTACGAGCACCGCGGCGCGGGTCCACAGGCTGTCGGTGTCCACCGAGTTCATCGAGATCACCATGATCTCGGCCGAGAGGATCAGGTCGGTGCGCACGGCGCCCGAGACGACCTTGTCCTCCGCCCCGGCGCCCTTGGTGCTCGCAGGCGCCTCCTTGGGCTTGCCGCGCACCAGCTCCCAGACCTTCTCGGCGCCCTCGAAGCTGAGGTACAGGCCGCCGAGCATGAGGATCGGGGTGAGCAGCCAGGGGGCGAACACGCTCAGCAGCAGCAGGACCGGAAGGATGAAGACGATCTTGTTGCGCAGCGAGCCCTTGGTGATCCGCCAGATGATCGGCAACTCCCGGTTGGGCTTGATGCCCTGGACGTACTGCGGCGTCACCGCGGCATCGTCGATCACGACGCCGATCGCCTTGGAGCCTGCCTTGGCGGAGGCCGCGGCGACATCGTCCGCGCTGGCCGCCGCGAGGCGCGCGAGCGCGGCGACGTCGTCGAGAAGGGCGGCGAGTCCACCGGCCATGGGAGTCCTTCTTCCGAGGAGACGGCCGCGGGCGCGACCGGGCTCAGGATAACGGTGCAGGAGCTGCGGATCGCTCCGCAGGGACCATGATCAGGCCACGGGTCCGGTCAAGCCCACGGCCCGGCTCCGATCAGCTCCTCGGCACGAGATCGTCCTGTCTTCCCCGCACGGCGAACATCCGCGACCTCCCCTCGACGCGCCGCCGCGCCGGTGACAGAGTGGAGGGCATGGATATCGCACTCATCGGAGGACATGGGAAGGTCGCGCTGCTCGCGGCCCCGCTGCTGGTCGAAGCCGGTCACACGGTGCACTCCGTGATCCGCAACCCCGAGCACGCAGGCGAGGTCGAGGCGACGGGCGCGAGGGCTGTTCTCGCTGACATCGAGACCCTCGACGAGAAGGGCTGGGACGAGCTCCTGCGCGGGAAGGACGCCGTGGTGTGGACCGCAGGCGCCGGCGGCGGGGACCCCGAGCGCACCCGTGCGGTCGACCACGACGCGGCGGTCGCCTCGATGGACGCCGCCGAGCGCGTCGGCGTCACCCGCTATGTGATGGTCAGCTACTTCGGCGCCTCGCTCGACCACGGCGTTCCCGAGGACAGCTCCTTCCACACCTACGCCGAGGCGAAGGCCCGGGCCGACGAGCATCTGCGCGGCACGGGACTGGACTGGACGATCCTCGGTCCCTCGGGCCTCACCCTCGAGGAGCCGACCGGTCGCATCGACACTGCCGCCTCGGAGTCCGGCACGGTCTCGCGCGGCAACGTCGCGCGCACGATCGTCGCTGCGCTCGCCGAGACCGGATCCGTCGGGAAGTTCGTGACCTTCAACGACGGCGAGCAGGAGATCGGCGAGGCCTTCGCCTCCCTCAGCCGCTGATCCGGAAGCCCGTCTGGCCGCGCGGCGTCTCGCGGCGCACGTCGATCCCCTCGACGCGGGCGCTGGAAGGCCCCTGACGGAGGTGGTCGAGCATGGCCTCGACCACCTCCGTCGTGCCTTCGACGTCCGCCTCGACGGTGCCGTCCCACAGGTTGCGCACGGTCCCGGCGGCGCCGAGTCGCGCCGCCTCCCTGGCGGCGTCCATCCGGAAGCCGACGCCCTGGACGCTTCCGTGCACGCGCACGATCCGGCGGATCAGCTCCCCGCCGTCGACGTCCGCGTCGGCGCCCTGATCCCGGTCCTTCTCCGGCTCGCTCATCGCCCTCGCCTCCCGCTCTCCTCGCCTCGCTGGTGCGTCGCAGCGCCCGCTGCGACAAGAGTACGGGCCGGGAACCGCCCCGTCGCCGGGTGCGCCTCGCGCTCGGCGGATCCTCAGGCACCGACCCACGTCCCTGACCCCGAACGCCCCGCATCTGAGCCCGACTCGACACCGGGCCTCGTCCCGGCCCGCGGGCCGGGACGGGACGGGGTCACTCGTTGTCGCCGCCGGTGTCCTCCAGCTCGTTCGAGACCGCGTCGCCGCCGTCGCCCCACTGCCAGGCGGTGATGTCCGGGGCGTCCTCGCCGTGCTCGTAGGCGTGGGCCCGGGCGCGGAACCTGGCATCGACCATGCGCTGGCGCAGTCCGGCGAATCGCGTTCCCAGACCGTCGACGCGGTCGATCACGTCCATCACCAGGTGGTAGCGGTCCGTGTCGTTGAGCATCAGCATGTCGAAGGGCGTGGTGGTGGTGCCCTCCTCCTTGTAGCCGCGCACATGGATGCGCGAATGCCGGTCGTGGCGGTAGGCGAGGCGGTGGATCAGCCATGGATAGCCGTGATAGGCGAACACCACCGGGACGTCCTCCCCGAAGTACCCGTCGAAGTCCTTCTGCGAGAGCCCGTGCGGGTGCTCGGACTCGTCCTGCAGCCGCATCAGGTCCACCACGTTGACCACCCGGACCCGCAGGTCGGGGATCTCCTCACGGAGGATCTTCGCCGCGGCGAGCACCTCGATGGTGGGGATGTCGCCGGCTGCGGCGAGCACCACCTCCGGCTCCTCGCCGAGCTGCTCGGTGCCGGCCCAGTCCCAGATGCCGAGTCCCCGCGCGCAGTGCTCGACCGCCTCGTCCATCGACAGCCAGTTCGGGTTGGGCTGCTTCCCGGCCACGACCACGTTGACGTACTGCTTCGAGCGCAGGCAGTGGTCGTAGGTGGACAGCAGCGTGTTCGCGTCCGGCGGCAGGTAGACCCGCACGATCTCGGCCTTCTTGTTGACCATGTGGTCGATGAACCCGGGGTCCTGGTGGGAGAAGCCGTTGTGGTCCTGGCGCCACACGTGCGAGCTCAGCAGGTAGTTCAGCGAGGCGATCGGTCGGCGCCACTCGAGCTCGTTCGTCACCTTCAGCCACTTCGCGTGCTGGTTGACCATCGAGTCGACGATGTGGATGAACGCCTCGTAGGAGGAGAAGATGCCGTGCCGGCCGGTGAGCAGGTAGCCCTCGAGCCAGCCCTGGCACTGGTGCTCCGAGAGCATCTCCATGACACGGCCCGCCCGGGCGAGGTGCTCGGAGCGGTCGTGGTGCTCGAGCTCCGCGTTCCACTGCTTGTCGGTGACCTCGTAGACGGCCTGGAGCCGATTCGAGGCGGTCTCGTCAGGCCCGAAGATGCGGAAGGTCGAGGGGTTCTCGCGCACCACGTCCCGCAGCCAGGTGCCCAGCACCCGCGTCGCCTCGGAGACGGAGCCGCCGGGCTCGGGCACGTCCACGCCGTATTCGCGGAAGTCGGGCAGGCGCAACGGGGTGAGCACGGAGCCGCCGTTGGTCGACGGGTTCGCGGACATCCGCAGCGTGCCCGTCGGGGCGGCGGAGGCGACGTCGCGGACCAGCTTCCCGGTCTCGTCGAAGAGCTCCTCGGGGCGGTAGGAGCGCAACCAGGCATCGAGCTCGGCGAGGTGCTCGTCGGTGTCCCGGGCGCTGGCAAGCGGCACCTGGTGCGAGCGCCAGGACCCCTCGGCCTGCTGGCCGTCGATCTCCTTCGGGCCGGTCCAGCCCTTCGGGGTGCGCAGCACGATCATCGGCCAGGCGGGGCGCTCGGTCTCGCGGCCGGCCTCGGCATCCTCCGCGGCCCGGGCCTTGATCTCTGCGATCCTGTCGAGGGCCGTATCGAGCACCTCGGCGAAGCGGCGGTGGATCTCGAGCGGATCCTCGTCGTCGAAGCCGCCGGTGAAGACCAGCGGCTCGTGCCCGTAGCCGCGCATCAGCGCCTCGAGCTCGTCGTCGCCGATCCGGGCAAGCACAGTCGGGTTCGCGATCTTGTACCCGTTCAGGTGCAGTATCGGCAGCACCACCCCGTCCTGCTGGGGATTGAGGAACTTGTTGGAGTGCCAGGAGGTGGCCAGCGGCCCGGTCTCCGCCTCGCCGTCGCCTACCACGGTGAACGCGATCTGGTCGGGGCTGTCGAACATGGCGCCGTAGGCGTGGGAGAGGGCGTAGCCGAGCTCCCCGCCCTCGTGGATCGAGCCGGGCGTCTCCGGGGCGACGTGCGAGGGGATCCCGCCGGGGAAGGAGAACTGCGTGAACAGGCGCTTCATCCCCTCCTCGTCCTCGCTCACTGCGTGGTACACCTCGGAGTAGGTGCCCTCGAGATAGGAAGCGGCGACCAGGCCGGGGCCGCCGTGCCCGGGGCCGGTGATGTACATGGCGTTCAGCCCGCGCTGGACGATGGCCCGGTTCGCGTGGGCGTAGAGGAAGGTCAGGCCCGGGGTGGTGCCCCAGGGCCCGAGCAGCCGGGGCTTGACGTGCTCGCGCTGCAGGGGCTTGCGCAGAAGCGGATTGTCCTTGAGGTAGATCTGGCCGACGGAGAGGTAGTTCGCGGCGCGCCACCAGGCGTGCAGAGCGGCGAGCTCCTCCGTGCCGGGTGCGGTGGACGGTCGGTTCGGCCAGGTCGGGATGACGGTCACGAGATCTCCTCAGTTCCGGCGTGCAGTGATGTCGGCTGATCGCGCCAGCACCTCGACGGTATGCCCTTCTCCTCGGCGGGGGAAGGTCGGAGGTCCTGCCGCTGCGGGCCCTGCGACGACGGCGACGGGCGCGACACCCCGAGGGTGGCGCGCCCGTCGCTCATGCCGCGGTCACGGGATCGTCCGGAGCCTCAGAGGCCCCGCCCGCGGTTCTCGTCGTCCGTGCGCGGATCACGACGGCCGTCCGCGCCGTCGACCTCGATCTCCTCCCGGGAGACGTCGGTCTGGACCGTCTCCTCGTCCTGCACGGACCGCTTGCCCAGGCGCACGTTCTCCGTGGCGACGGTCTCCTTCTCCACGACCGGACGCTCCTCGGTGAGGGTGACGTCGACCTCCTCCTCCGAGAGGGTGCCGCCGGAGCGGCCGTCGGCGGGCTCGCGCTCGAGGACGACCTCCTCGCGCTGCACCGGGACCTCGACGCGCTCGGTGTCGGTCACGACGTGCTTGCGCAGGCGTGCCCTGCCGGTCTGCACCCGCTCGGTGCCGACGTGCGCCTGCTCCTCGTGGAGCGTGACGTCGCCGCCCTCATCACCACCGGTGCGCGCGGTGCGATCGCTCGGGCCGGGACCGTTGACGGGGCCGGGGCCCGCCGCAGCGCGGGC
>NZ_KV788788.1:0-1332 GCF_001807385.1 Brachybacterium sp. HMSC06H03
CGCGGGACGCCCGTCGCGGCCGCGCCCGGGACGCCGAGGTGCGCGCCGCCGAGCTCGCCGTCCGCCTCGTGCTGCCCACCGGAACGGCGCTGCTGCCTGCCTTCGTCGCCCTCGGCATCGTGCCGACCGTGATCTCCCTGCTGGGCGGCACCCTCTCCCTCACCTCCGGCGGAGCGTGAGGCCACGGACCACCGGGAAGGTCCCGGTCCGTCGTCCCCGCCCGGGGACGGCGTCGGCGGCGGTAGCCGCCACCGCGGGACGGCGAGCGCCGCCCGCAGAACGAAGGAGGAGCACCATGCACTGCACGAGGAACCGACTGCGCCGCACCCTCGCCCGCCGCTGGCGGGACGAGACCGGCGCCTCCACCGCCGAGTACGCGATCACCGTGCTCGCGGCCTGCGGCTTCGCCGCCGTCCTGGTCGCCCTGCTGGCGTCCGGGGAGGTGCGGACCCTGCTGATGGGGATCATCACCTCCGCCCTGTCGATGGGGTCGTGATGTTGCGGTCCGCCCGGTCGTCCCGCCTGCGGAACGACCGGGGGTCCGCCACGGCGGAGACGGCGATCGTGCTGCCCGTCGTGGTGGTGATGGTGGTGGTCGTGCTGCTGACCGGTGCGGGCCTGGCCTCCCAGCTGAGGCTCGAGAGCGCCGCGCGCGGCGCGGCGCGGGAGCTCGCCCGGGGGGAGGAGACCGCGGCGGCGGTCGAGGTCGCGGAGCGGATCGGCGGGGAGGGCACGTCCGTGTCCGTCTCGGGCTCCGGCCAGTGGGTGCGGGTCGAGGTGACGCGCACGCTGCAGGCCCCCGCGGGGCCGATATCCGGCGCGTCCTGGTCCCTCAGCGCCGACGCCGAGGCGCGGCTCGAGCCACAGCTGCTCGAGGGAGGGACGCCATGAGCACGTCGGGCGCGTCGGTGCTGGCCTGGACGGGGACGACGACCACGGTGGTGGCCGCCCTCGCGCTGCTGGGCGGCGGGGTGCTCGCCCGGGCCGAGGCGGGCACCGCCGCGGATCTCGCCTCCCTCGCGGGCGCCGATGCGCTCGCGGTCGCCCATCCGCACCCCTGCCGGGTCGCGGCGGAGGCGGCCGAGCGCAACGGCGCGAGGCTCACCGGCTGCGAGCAGCGGGAATGGGACGTGCTCGTCCGGGTCGAGATCGACGCCGGAGCGCTCCCCTCCGCGGTCGCGGAATCGAGGGCGGGCCCCGGGCCGTCGGAGGTCCCGGAGACGTGAGCGAGGACGGGCTCCGCACGAGACGAAGGCCCCGACGCCGCGGCGACCTGCCGCCAGCGACCTACCGGACGGCGGACCTCGCGGCGGGGCCGGGCGCCGCGGCGGG
>NZ_KV788789.1:0-9947 GCF_001807385.1 Brachybacterium sp. HMSC06H03
CAAAAGCCACCACTCAAAGGGACTTGACCAGCTTGAGCTGCTTCTTCACGTTCGAGAGCACAATGTCCTGCGCAACGCGGTCGAAGACGATCTGCGTTCCGGGAGGGAGGAACGGGAACCCCTCGCGAATGCTGCGCTCGAGCCGGTTCCGCGAGAGACCGGTGAGCGCTCGGTACTTCAGGTCGAAGCGGAAGTTCGTGTGCTGGAGCCCGACGAAGTCGAGCACGGTGAGTACAGCCTTGTTGTCTGCCCGACGGAGCCCGCGCCCCAGCTGCTGGAGGAAGATCGTCGCGGACTGCGTCGGGCGCAGCATCAGGACCGTGTCGATCATCGGGATATCGAGGCCCTCATTGAAGAGGTCGACAGCGAACAGACACACGATCTCGCCGCGCCGCAGCTTTGCGAGGCCCTCCTGCCGCTCATCGGACCCGGAGGCGCCGCTGAGCGCCAGCGAGGGGAGCCCGGCGCGCCGGAACACCTCGGCCATGTAATGAGCGTGCTCGACGCTGACGCAGAACCCGAGCGCTCTCATTCGGCTCGGATCAGTGACCTTGTCTCGCAGGGCCTGCAGGACCTTGGAGGCTCGAGCATCGTTGCCGGTGTACAAGCTGTTCAGCTGGTCAGTGTTGTACGCACCGCGGGTGAATCGCAGCCCGCTGAGGTCCACACCGTCGGCGATCCCGAAGTAGTGGAAAGGCACAAGCAGGTCGGCGCTGAGCGCGTCCCACAGCCGCAGCTCGCTCGCCACGCGACCCTCGAAGAACGCTTGGGCCACGTCCACCCCGTCGGCCCGCTCGGGAGTCGCAGTGAGCCCAAGCAGCTCCTTAGGGGTGAAGTAGTCGAGGACCTTTCGGTATGTCGCCGCCTCGGCATGATGGAACTCGTCGATGACGATGATGTCGAAGTGGTCGGGCGCCCATCGCTCGAGCTCGCCGGCCTGCTGCAACGACTGGATCGAGGCGAAGACATGCCGCCGCCGGATGGGCTTCCGCCCGTCGACGAACAGTTCCCCGAACGCGCCGTCCTTCAGAACGTCGCGGTAGGTCCTCAAGGACTGCTCGAGGATCTCCTTGCGGTGCGCGACAAAGAGGATCGCTGGTTGGTCGGCGTCCGATGCCCGCAAGCGCTTGTAGTCGAGCGCTGCAACCACGGTCTTGCCGGTGCCTGTTGCCGCGACAAGCAGGTTGCGGTGTCGATCGTGCACCTCCCGCTCGGCGGCGAGGTCATCCAGCATCTCTGTTTGATGCGGGTATGGACGCACGTCGAGATGGCTGATCGACAGGTCTGTCGCGGAGGCGCGGCCGCTGCTCTTCGCAAGGAGCGCGTCGAGATATTCGGCGTCCTTGTCCGGGTCGTAGGGCGCGAAGGCGGCGTCGTCCCAGTACGTCTCGAAGGTCGACTCGAACTTGTCGACCAGACTCGGCGTCGCGAGGTGGGAGAGACGAACGTTCCATTCCAGTCCGTCGACGAGCGCTGCCCGGCTCATGTTCGAGCTGCCCACATACGCGGTGGTGTAACCGCTGGACCGATGGAACATCCACGCCTTCGCGTGGAGATGGGTGGACTGCGCGTCGTAGTTGACTCGCACTTCGGCGTTCAGTGAGCGCACGAAGTAGTCCAGCGCCTTCCGGTCCGTGCCACCGATATACGTGGTGGTCAGAACCCGGATGGGCACTCCGCGCTCAGCCGCCTCGCGCAAAGCTGATTCCAGCACCCGGATCCCGCTCCACTGCACAAACGCGCACAGCAGGTCAATGCGATCCGCGCTCGCCATCTCGAGGCGCAGTTCCGAGCCGAGCTGCGGATCCATTCGCGAGTTCGTGAAGAGCGCGACGTCGCTGAGTGGCGTTGATGGGCGGGGCAGGAGCGGTGTCTCCGGTGGCGTCACCGAGGTAAGGAGACGCGGTCCAGGAGACACTTCGGGATCCGGGGCAGAGGAGGGCAGCGCAGAGAGGAGGCGGTTCGCGAGGGCGATGCGTTCCTCACGGGGTGCAGTCTTCAACGCCCGCTCGACGGTCCGTGCGACGTGCTGAGTGAGGACATGCGCGACATCTGCGTCGTCGACGTCTTCCGTCGGGGTGAGGAAGCCCTGCTCTTCGGTCGACTGGACCGCCTTGGTGAGGCCCGTGGTGAGGAGCAGTTCGTAGAGGCCGGGGTCCAGTGTCTGCGGCGCCTCCATCACTCCGCCTCGGGCTCTCGGCGAAGTGAGGCGAGCCGGTCTGGCAAACCGTCAAGGAGTGGAACGTCGCCAGGCGCCCACTGCAGCGAGGACAGCTCCGTGAGGGGCACCCACTGCATCGCGTCGTGGTCGCTGCTGGCGGTGGGATCCTCGCCCGTGAACTGCGCGGCGTAGCAGGAGAGTTCGATGCGCGCAGCGCCGACATCGCTCAGGCTCCGGTCGACGAACGGGCCGACGGCGACGTCGACGCCCAACTCCTCCTGGAGCTCACGGCGCAGCGCGTCCTCGGCAGTCTCTCCCGCTTCGATCTTCCCGCCGGGGAACTCCCACAGCCCGCCAGCACTGCGCTCGGCGTTGCGTCGGGCGGCGAAGACCGCGCCGTTTCGCTCGACGATGGCGCCGACGACTCGGATGACTGGACTCTCCACCGCGACATCTCCTCTGCCCTGGGCCGACTCCGTCGATCGTACGAAGAGCCGGTGACAGGCGCAGCGAAAGTCGCCGGATGGATGGGGGCTTATGCGGCTGGGGTGAGCTCTCGCTTCGCCCGCACCCCCAGCAACCACGCCCCCACCAGCGCCACCACGATCCCGTTCAGCGGCGCGATCCCGATGCCGTACTCGTTCGACACCCACGCCACCACGCACCCGGCCGCGTACGGCACGAGCGCCTGCCAGCGCACCTTCTCGGTGAGCGTGGACAGCGCCGGCTGCCCATCCCGCCAGCGGGCGATCCAGTCGCCGATCAGCACGCCGCCCACCGGCGGGATCAGGATCCCGATGAGGCTGAGGTAGCCCACGATGTGCCCCTCCACGCCGAGCAGCGCCAGCACGGTGCCGATCGCGACGCCGCCGATGATGAAGGGGCCCTTGCGCCGGGCGTTCGCGAGCTCGGCCCCGGCGACGCCGAAGGCGTAGGCGGCATCCGCGTTGGACTTCCAGAGGTTCCCGAACAGGAAGAACAGGCCCCAGCCGATCATGCCCATGCCCAGCAGCAGGGTGGTGAAGTCGCCTTCCCCGAAGGCGAGGGCGGAGACGGCGCCGAAGAACACCATCAGGCCGTTGCCGATCACGAAGCCGAGCCCGCAGGCGAGCACGGCGTCGCGGCCTCGCTTCGCGAAGCGGGTCCAGTTCGCGGCCTGCGTGCCGGCGGAGGCGAAGGTGCCCACCACCGTCGTCACCGCGGCGGCCCAGGTCATGGAGGTGGTTGGGGCGATGTCGAACAGTCCCTTCCAGCCGCCCACCTCGGTGAGCGCGAGCGCGGTGATCCAGAACGCGAGCACCAGGATCAGCGGCGTGGAGATCAGCGAGACCCAGTACATGCCTTCGTAGCCGTACAGCGCCGTGAGCATCATCAGGGCGGAGACGCCGATCATCACCAGGCCCGGAGCCCAGGCGCTCTGCCAGCCGAAGGCGAGCGCAGTCATCTGTCCGATCGAGCCGACCGCCACCCCGTACCAGCCGATCTGTGTGCCGCCCAGCAGCACGGAGACGAGCTTCGACCCGGCGGTGCCGAAGGTATATCTCGACATGACCACCGTGGTCAGCCCGGTGCGGGCGCCGAGGAAGCCGATCGCGGCGACGTACGCGCCGAGCACCAGCGAACCCACCAGCAGCACGGCCAGGAACTCGCTGAAGCGGAAGGCGGCGCCGATGGAGGCGCCGGCCATGAGCGTCGGCGCGAAGACGGTGAAGCCGATCAGCACCACCGAGATCGAGACGACGCCGCGCCTCGCCGAGGCGGGGACGGGGGTGACCGGGTAGTCGGTGTCGACGGGCTCCGTGCCCGCCTCTTCGCGCAGCTCGGCCGCGGTCACCGGTCGGCGCCGTCGACGTCGGAGTCCTCGGCGCCTGCAGCGCGCGCGCCGTCGGCCGACGCGCCGAGCTCGCCCGTCTCCACGCCGATGTCCTCGCTCCAGATCTCGGGCCGCTCGGCGATCATCCGCTCCATCAGCGCGATGCAGTCGGGGTCGTCGAGCACGTCCACGGTGACGCCCCGCTCGCGCAGCAGGTCCTCGGCCATCTCGAAGGTGCGGTTCTCGCCCACCACGATCCGCGGGATCTCGTACAGCAGCGCGGTGCCGGAGCACATGATGCACGGCGACAGGGTCGTGTACAGCACCGACTCGCGGTACACGCTCGCGCGCAGACGCCCGGCCTTCTCGATCGTGTCGGTCTCGCCGTGGAGGATCGCGGAATCCTTCTGCACGCGCTGGTTGTGACCGGCGGCGAGCACCTGCCCGTCGTGGACCAGCACCGCGCCGATCGGCACCCCGCCCTCGTCCCAGCTCTTCTGCGCCTGCTCGATCGCGAGGGAGAGGAAGCGGCGGTCGTCCTCGGCGGTGGGGGTCCAGGTCATGGCGGAGTGCTCCTGCGGGGTGGGGGGAGGGGTCGCACGGCATAGTACGGCGTGCGGCGCGCTCGGGCAGTCGCCGATCCCGTCGTGACCGAGTCGCGACCTGCGGCGCGACTCCCGCCCGGCCAGGCCGCCGGTGCTCGTGGCCTCCGACACCGCCGTGCGCCCATGGAGCATGCTCATCGCCCGTCCCGCCCGCACCCTCACGCTCTTCGCCGCGCTCGACCTCCCGCGCCGCCTGCACAGGCGCCGAACGGAGCCCGGCATGCACCGCCGTCTCAGCCCATGTACGCCTCCGCCAGCAGCTCCGCCGACCGCAGCCGCTGCTCCACCCGCGGGCCCTGGTGGGCGATGATCAGCTCGTCGGCGCCGGTGGCATCGGCGAACTCGGCGACCTGGTCCCGCACCACGTCGGGGGTGCCGACGGCGCTGTAGGTCGCCATCTGGTGCAGGTGCTGGGCCTGGGGCGCGGCGAGCAGCTCGTCGGCCTGCTCGTCGGTGTACTCGGTGCCCGGGCGCAGCAGCAGCGCCACCCGGCTGCGCATCATCTCGTGCTGCTGGCGCTCGGCGTCGGCCCGATCGTCGGCGGCGATCACGTTGAAGCCGGCGATGACGTGGGGCTTCTCGAGCTGCTCGGAGGGCTGGAACTCGCGGCGGTAGAGCGCGATCGCCTCATGGAGTGCGCCGGGGGAGAAGTGGGAGGCGAAGGCATAGGGCAGCCCGAGCGCGGCGGCGAGACCCGCGCCGAACAGCGAGGAGCCGAGGATGAACAGCGGGACGTCGGTGCCCTTGCCCGGATAGGCGTCCACGCCCGGGATCCGCGACCGGCCCTGCAGGTAGCCCTGCAGCTCCATGACGTCCTCGGGGAAGGAGTCGGCGGAGGCGCCGCTGCGGCGCAGCGCACGCATCGTGTTCTGGTCGGTGCCCGGCGCACGGCCGAGGCCCAGGTCGATCCGGCCCGAGTGGAGCGTCTCGAGGGTGCCGTACTGCTCGGCGATCACGAGCGGGGAGTGGTTGGGCAGCATCACGCCGCCCGCGCCGAGCCGGATGGTGCTGGTGTGCGCGGCGACGTGGGCGATCAGCACCGAGGTCGCGGAGGAGGCGATCGACGCCATGTTGTGGTGTTCGGCGTACCAGACCCGCCTGTACCCGGCCTCCTCCGCCTTTCGGGCCAGGGCGACCGTGCCCTCGAGCGCGTCCGCCGGGGTCTGGTCGCGCGCGGCGGTCGCGAGGTCGAGGATCGAGAGCGGGACGGGCATGGGGGCACCTTTCGTCGAGTGTGGGTGCCGGCCGGCTCGCCCGGCACCCACGGGGTCAACGCCTCACGTGCCGCTCCTCTTCCCGGGCGCCGAGGACAGGTGGGAGCCCGCGTCCCGCCCGCCCCGGCGGACCGCCTCACCGCCCCCGGCGCCGCGAACGCCTCCTGCTCCACCGGCGCCACCAACCTCCGCGTCGCCCGGGGTCCACCCTGGTGCCGTGCGCGGCGTGCGAGGACGCCAGCTGGTCTGGGAGACTCCTGTCCAGAGCGCCGCCCATCGAGGGGCGGTCCGGAGAAGCGAGGTCGACGATGTCCATGCAGCACCGCACCCCTGCCCGCCTCGACCGTCCGCTGTCCGTGATCGGCCAGGGATGCTGGCAGATCGGCGCGGACTGGGGCGAGGTCGGCGACGACGCCGCGCAGGAAGTGCTCGGCGCCGCCCTCGAGGCCGGGGTGACCTTCTTCGACACGGCCGACGTCTACGGCGACGGCCGCAGCGAACGGCTCGTCGGCGCGATGCGCGCCCGCGTCGCCGCCGACGGCACCGCTGCCGAGGGTCTGCCCTTCCTCGCCACCAAGGCGTCCCGGCGTGCGGAGCCCTTCGCGCCGGAGTCCTTCACCGAGGAGGCGCTGCGGGGCTGGGTGGAGCGGTCACGGCAGAACCTCGCCATGGACACCCTGGACCTGGTGCAGCTGCACTGCCCGCCGCCGGCGATCTACCGCGACGACCGGGTGTTCGAGGTGCTCGACGCACTGGTCGAGGAGAGGCGGATCGCCGCGTGGGGCGTCAGCGTCGAGACCTGCGAGGAGGCTCTGATCAGCCTCGAGCGCGAGCACCTCGCCTCGCTCCAGATCATCCTCACCCCCTTCCGCCTCAAGCCCCTGGACGAGGTGCTGCCCCTCGCGCGGGCAGAGGGTGTCGCGGTCATCGCCCGGGTCCCGCTGGCCTCCGGGCTGCTCACCGGCAAGTTCTCCGCGACGAGCGAGTTCGCCGAGAACGATCATCGCCGCTTCAACCGTCACGGGGAGGCGTTCGACCAGGGCGAGACCTTCTCCGGCGTCGACTACGCGACGGGCCTGGAGGCCGTCGCCCGGCTCGAGGAGGCGCTCGACGGGGAGATGGCGCTGCCCGAGGCGAGCCTGCGCTGGATCCTCGCGCAGCCCGGGGTCACCTCCGTCATCCCCGGCGCGAGCAGCGGCGAGCAGGCCCGGGCGAACGCCGCCGCGGGCTCCGCGCCCTCGACCGCGGAGCAGGACGTCCTGGCCAGGTTCGACGCGGCGGTGCACGAGACGTACGACGCCCTGCTGCGGGACAGCATCCATCCGCGCTGGTGATCGCGCGGACCCCGAGCACCACGCCCCCGCCGACGACGGCGGGCGGACCCCGGAGCTGGAGCACCTTCGCCGCTCCGACGGCGAGCTGGACAGCCCCGGTTCCTCGCACCTGGCCGACGGCGCGGTGACCTGCGGCGGCCCTCAGGCCTTCGCGTCGGCCGTGTCGTCGGCGGTCACGTCGTGCTCGGCATCGCGCAGCAGGTGCTCGCCGCCGACGGGGCTGGAGATCCAGTCCTCCACGCGCCAGCCCGCGGCGGGATCGCCGACGAGCGTGACGAGCCCCGTGTTGTACAGCGGCCGCTCGGACAGCGAGGCGGCGCCGAGCCCGCCGGCGACCGAGGCGAACACGCGGATCGCGGCGCCGTGGCTGACCACGACGACGGTCGCGTCCTCGGCGTGCTGATCCGCGATGTGCCGCAGCGCCCGGGTCCAGCGGTCCCAGAACTCCCGCCCGGTCTCGCCGCCGGGCAGCCCGCCCTCGAGCTCGCCCGCGCTCCAGCGCTGGTGGTTGTCCTGATACGCGTCGACGGCCTCCGCGTCCTGCCGGCCCTGGTGGATCCCGGCGCGGATCTCCTCGATCCCCTCGGTCAGGCGCGGGCTGAGCCCGCACGAGGCGGCGAGCGGGGCCGCGGTCTCGTGGGTGCGCAGCAGGCGGGAGACGTGGATGGCGGCGATGTCCTCGTGCGCGAGCGCGGCGGGGACCGCACGAGCCTGGGCGTGACCGAGCGTGGTCAGCCCCGGCCCGGGATAGGCGGCGTCGAGGATCCCCTCGACGTTGGAGGGCGTCTGGCCGTGGCGGAGAAGGAGGAGGCGCATGCTCAGCACCGTATGAGATCCGTCGTGAGCGTGCACGGGCGCGGTCTCGGCGGCGGTCTGCGTCACAGTGCCCCCGTCCCCGGCCGCTTCCCGGGACGGCGCCTCCAGCGTCTCGCCGCCGCGCTCGCCGTCCGCCGGGGACCGCGCCCCCGCCGCAGGTCAGGACCGACGTGACCGACACTGCGCGGCCCTCTTCGGTCCGTTCCCTCGCCGACGCCCCCGGGGACCGCGTCGCCCACGACTCCCAGCGAGCTCCCGGGCTCCCTCCCGGCAGATCACGGAAAGCTGACAGCGGCTCTACAGCCTGCGCTTCTAGCTTTCCGGCTCCACACCAGGAGACCGAGAGGACCCGTCATGGACACCACCGACCCCCGCCGCCCCTATCCCGAGGCGCGCGAGCACACCGTCGCACAGAACTCCGCCGGAGCGGTCCCCTCGGGCACCGCACCGCGCAACAGCTTCGAGGGCCGGCCCCTCCACCACCCGGACGAGGACGTCGAGGACCAGGGCCTCGCCTTCGACGTCGGCGCTCTGGTCTCCCGACGCGGCGCGCTCGGCGTGCTCGGTGCGGGCAGCGTCACCGCCGTCCTCGCCGCCTGCACCGGTGGCTCCGCCTCCACCACCGCCGCCGCGAGCGACGGGGGAGGGGCGAGCGATGCCGGCGGCTCGAGCGCCACCTCCGAGCTCACCGAGATGCCTGGCGAGACCGCCGGCCCCTACCCGGGCGACGGCTCCAACGGCGCCGACGTGCTCGAGACCAGCGGCGTGGAGCGCTCCGACATCCGCTCCTCGATCGACGGAGGCACCACCGTCGAGGGCGTCCCCCTCGACATCACCATGACCATCATCGACATGGCCGGCGGCGACGTGCCGATGGAGGGTGCGGCCGTGTACCTGTGGCAGTGCGACGCCGCCGGGCAGTACTCGATGTACTCCGAGGGGGTGGAGGAGGAGACCTACCTGCGCGGCGTGCAGATCGCCGACGCGCAGGGCAAGGTCACCTTCACCTCCATCTTCCCCGGCTGCTACACCGGCCGCTGGCCCCATCTCCACTTCGAGGTGTTCCCCGACGCGGAGTCGATCGTCGACGCGACCAATGCGATCCTCACCTCGCAGATCGCGCTGCCCCAGACGGAGGCGGACGGCGTCTACGAGCTCACCGAGTACGCGGGGAGCGCCGAGAACCTCTCCCAGCTCACCCTCGAGACCGACAACGTCTTCTCCGACGGCTACGAGCAGCAGCTCGCGACCCTCTCCGGCGACCTCGAGACCGGCTACTCCTTCGCCATCGACGTCCCGATCGACACCACCACCGAGCCGGAGGCCGGCGGGATGGGCGGCGGCATGGGCGGCGAGCCGCCGTCGGGCGGTGCCGGCGGCGAGGGCGGTCCCGGCGGTGAGGGCGGCACCCCCCCCGAGGGTGCGCCGGGCGAGGGCGGCGAACCCCCGGCGGATGCGCCGTCCGACGGCGGCGGAGACACGCAGAGCTGATCCGGCGATCGCGCGGCCCGGCGCAGAGCTGACGCGGCATCGGCAGAGCTGATGCGTGCGGGGGGATCAGCAGAAAAGGGACTCCAGCGGCACACGGCGGAGCTCAGCGCCGCGCCGTGCCGCGGGAGTCCCCTTTCTGTGGACGCAGCCCGAGGCCGCGTCGGTTCTGGTGGGCCGGCGTCGCCTCAGAAGAAGGGGAGCTGGCCGAGGATCATCCGGCCGCCGTTCACGATGATCCCGATGACCACCAGGAACAGCAGGCCGAACCCGATCCGCATCACCGGGACCCTCGCGGAGATGCCGTGGCCGTTCTGCGGCGCGATGAAGCGCTCGGGCCGGTCGCGGTCGTGGAGCACGGTCACGCTCATCCCGCTGCGGTCCACGGTCCCGGTATCGCTGACCACCGGGTTCGCGCGGACAGTCTGTCCGCGGTCGGTCGTGAACTCGATCGTCTCGACGACCCGGCTGGAGCGGTCCTCCCGGGTGCCGCTGTAGTGCACGTGCGAGGAGATC